>NZ_JBXAMO010000002.1:490208-635119 GCF_058800725.1 Tardiphaga sp. GW822-FHT04G09
GCTCCTGACAGATCACCGTCGTGAGGTCCGCTCCGGTTGGAAGCGTTGCCAAACCCTCCGCCTACTACCGAAGCGCGAGTCGGGCAAGTGAATTACTTCGGTTAATAACTGTTCGTTGGGGCGGTCTCTCGAAAGGTGCTAGCCGCCTCTCCCGTTGATCGCACCCAGAACGCAAAATGGCCGGGATAAGCCCGGCCATTCTTAAATTCAGATGAAGTAAAGGCAGCCTACTTCTTCTTCGCGCCCACGCGCTCGACGCTCTTGATCTCCAGCGCCGGGCGGCCGGACTTTTCGGCGATCTCGCGGTCCTGCTCGGCGATGGCGGCCTTGGCCGGCTCATCCCCGTCGAGGCCGCCAAGCAGCTCCGAGGGCACGCGGCGGTTGGAGCGCTGCGAGCCGTCTTCATAGAAGACGTTGAAAAAGGCGAATTCGCCTTTGGGATTGGTACCGGGTTTCTTGGCCATGGCGGTTAAGTGGGCGATGGCGCGGCCGAAGTCAAAGCCAATCGGCGCGGGGCATGCATGCGGTTGTGGGCAAAAAATCGTGAGGGGTGTCCGGGTGATGACGGGACGGGCGGACCATGGCCTCCCGCGGGGCGCCGGCCGGCTTGAGGCTGCAATGGTCTCTTTTTGTTCTTGACGGATCTGGCAAGAGGAATATGATCCGCTCCGTCCCACCGAGAGGGGCGATCGCGATCGTCACGATTGCGGGGCGGGATGCGGTGGACGCTGGAGATGCGGCGTCGCGCGGTGCATGAAGGACGGCTGCCCGCGGGCAGGACGGCTCTGCTGTGGTCAGGATACCACTGGGACAGACGGGCCGGCCTATCCAAAGACGGCAAGATCTCCTGCACCACACGGCGGACGACCGTCTTCAAAGGCGAGCGGTCCAAGTCGCGAGATCCCGGCACATCGCCTTGTGCCATGAGGCCAGCCGGACTCTCCAGCGGAGAGCGGGCAGTCTCTGGAGTGGTGATGAAACTACAGGTTCGGTCACCAGGGGTTGTCGCGAAGCGAGCCGTCACCACCCGCCGCATGCGGAACGCCGGGTTGATCCCGGTGGCTCCGAAAGTCCTGACGCATTCCCTTGCGGACGACCGCATCGGCGTCAGGCCCAGGGGGGCATCGGGCACCCGGCGTTCCGCATGCCCTCTCGCCAGGGGGCGGGAATGCAAGGGACGACGGCGCCCCCGCGCCGCAAACAACAGGGGCGATGACGCATGTCCGGTGACAGGTCCGTTGCGGGAGGTTCGGTGCCGGCGAGGGGCCGCCGTTGTCCGGACACATCGCTCATGCCACACTCCGGTATCGCCAACCCCAGCAGGTTTTTCATGACTCGTATCACCGCCATTGCCATTGCCGCTGTGTCTTTTGCCGCGCTCGCCATGACGCCCACGGCCTCGCAGGCCGCCAGATGCGGCGGCGATTTCCAGGGTTTCATCGCGGCCATGTCGCAGGAGGCGGCCGCTGCCGGCGTGTCGCAGGGGGTGATCTCGCAGGCCTTTGCCGGCGTGACGCAGGACCCCGCGGTGCTGTCATTCGATCGCCGCCAGCGCGGCACCTTCAACAAGACCTTCGAGCAATACGTCTCGACCCGCGTCGGCCAGGGCCGCATCTCCATGGGCCTGCAGATGATGCAGCGCCACGCCTCGCTGCTGTCGCGCATCGAGGCGCGCTTCGGCGTGCCGCCGCAGATCGTGGTGGCGATCTGGGGCCTCGAGTCGGATTTCGGCAAGGGCGATATCGGCAAGATGCCGGTGATCCGCACTCTCGCCACCATGGCGCATGACTGCCGCCGCACCGAACTGTTCCAGGGTGAATTGCTGGCCGCGCTGAAGATCCTGCAGCGCGGCGACCTGCCTCTGCGCGACCTGATCGGCGCCTATGCGGGCGAGATCGGCCAGACGCAATTCCTGCCGTCGAGCTATATCAAGTACGGCGTCGATTTCGACGGCAACGGCCATGTGGATCTCCGGCATTCGGTGCCGGACGTGCTGGCCTCCACCGCCAACCTGCTGCACATGGCGGGCTTCAAGGGCGGCCAGCCTTACGGCGAGGGCACGGCGAATTTCGAGGCGATGCGCGAGTGGAACAGGGCCACGATCTATCGCAAGACCATCGGCTATTTCGCCGACCGGCTGGTGGCGGGGCGATAGGCCACGGGACGGGGACGGCAGGCTGACGGGCGCGCGGTGTTAAACTCTTGTTAAGCCGCGCGGCCGCTGGGCGAACCCGGGGAACCCTGATGGTGAAGGTCGGATTAACCCATTCCCTTTCACCCTTTCAAAACCACGCTGGGGATTATCCGCCGCGAGTCAGATTCCGTTAAGCGTCGCCGTCGCATTTTACCACTCACTGGGAACGAGCGGTGAGTGTGACGATGGTGACGGGGATCGACGGCAGCGCGCGACTGCGCGGCACACGACGCGGCGGGTCCGGCCGATGTTGAACGTCGGTACGCTGTTCACGGTGTTCACCGTCAATTTTCTCGCGCTGGGCGTGGTTTGGGCCTATGTGGCCACCAGCTATCCCAACCTGCATGCCGCGCGCTACTGGACCGCGGCGGCTTTCACCGGGGCACTCGGCACCTGCGTCTCGATCCTGCGCAGCGTCGATGTGAATCCCCTGGTCAGCATCATGCTGGGCAACGGTCTGCTGTTGCTGGCCACCAGTCTCGCCACCATCGGCATGCTCCAGTTCTACGGCCGCCCTGCCGGATGGCGCCCGCAAGTGGCCGTCATCGCCGCAAGCATGGCCGGGCTGCTGCTGTTCACGCTGTGGCACGACGACATGGCGATGCGCGTGATGATCTATTCCGCCGGCCAGTCGGTCACGATTGCCATGACCGTGCCGCTGCTGCTGTCGCGCAAGGATGGCGGCGGCAATGCCGGCGCCCGTCTCGCCGGTTGGCTCGCCATCGTGCTCATCGCCGTGCATGCCGTGCGCTCCGTCGCCGCGCTGACGCAGATCGGCGGCGGCATGACCTTCGCCAATTTCAACAATTTCCAGGCCATGATGGTGCTGGTGCTGGTGTTCCTGGCGATGTCATGGAATTTCGGATTCCTGCTGATGGCCATCGACCGGCTGCGCGGCGAAGTCGCTGAACTCGCGCTGGTCGACGATCTCACCGGCGTCGCCAATCGTCGTCATCTCGTGCAGCGCCTCACCGAGGAATGTGCGCTGGCGCGCCGCACGCAGAAGCCGTTCGCGCTGCTGGCCATCGATCTCGACGGCTTCAAGGAAATCAACGACGGCTACGGCCATGCTGCCGGCGACGATTGCCTGCGGCACTTCACGCTGATGACCCAGAACAAGTTGCGTCCCGGCGATCTCCTGGCGCGTTCCGGCGGCGACGAGTTCAGCATCATCCTGCCGTCCACCACGCTCAATGAAGCCGCCGCCATTGCGCGCCGCATCCTCGAGACCTGCCGCCTCGATGCTGCTGCTTGTGCGCCGGGCGAGATTTCGGTCGCCGCATCGATCGGCGTTGCGCAGTGGCAACCGCATGTCGGGCAATATCCGGAACGGCTGATCGCAGCCGCCGACCAGGCGCTCTATGCCGCCAAGAACGACGGCAAGAACCGCTTCGCCATCTGCGATCTCGAAGCGCCGTCCATGGTGCCGGAACTCGACATGGATGAAGCCATCGACCGCGCCCGCAAGCTGGCCTGATGGTTCCGCAGGCCCGGCTCATCGTCCTGTCGCGGGTGAGGTCGATGAGCGCGCCGGGCAGGGCGTGACGCGATGCCGCTTGCATAGTTTGCGCCCAGCCCCCATGTCACGGCCATGGTCAGCACAGGTCAATCATACACTTTCGATGCCAGCCGCCCGCGCAAGCCGGCGTCGTCGGCGCATGGTCCGATCATTGATCAGGATGGTTTTGAGGTTCGGCCCGAGCAACTTCGGCCGGATGTGCAGGGCTTCCGGTTCGACTTCGGAGCAGGCGCCAATCCGTTTGCCAATCTCACGCGCGAGCAACGGCTGGCGCGGCTGGATGCGCTGGCTCAACTGCTCGACGTCGCCTTCGTCCTGCCGGGCACGAAGATCCGTTACGGCATCGATGGTCTGATCGGCTTGATCCCGGTGCTGGGCGACATCATCACCACGGCGATCTCGCTATGGGTGGTGCGCGAGGCGCGGGCGCTCGGTGCGCCCTGGCACCTCACGGCGCGCATGCTCGGTAATGTGGCGCTGGACGGCGCAGTCGGCATCGTGCCGTTTGTCGGCGATGCGTTCGACGTGATGTTCAGGGCCAATGTCCGCAACGTCAGAATGCTGCGGAAGTGGCTCGAAAAACAGCCCAGACTCTAGTTCAGAGTCCGGGCTGCGATTGACTCAATTGGTAACGCTCAAGCCGCGTCGGCGTCGTCGGTCGCAGGCTCTTCAGCGCGCACGCGGCGCTCGAGCGGGAAGTCTTGGCTCTCATAGAGCGAGCGAATGCCGCTCTGGTCGAAACGCGCTTCCTCGACCTGCAGATAGGCGCCGTTCAGCGAGTCAGCGGGCAACTCCTCGATCGCAAACTGCACAGCAGCGGCGGCCGTATCAAAACGACGATAGGCGAAACCGGCACGTTTTTTCTTGCGGATCGCGGCGGGGAAGAGTTCGGCTGCGGTGTTGTAGCTGAAAGCTGCCATGGTCGGGGACCTCATCTGAATACGCAACGAAACGACGCTTCATTCGCAATGCAGCCGATCCGGCGGCGCGCGGAACATCATTTCAGGACAGACCCCAATATAAGCACGTTTTGGCCAATTGCGACACCTGCGATACAGCATGATGAATCGCGGCGCGCGGACGGTATTGCTGTAATAGCTTTGTGATTTAAAGAGCTTAGCGCGCGCTCAAGGCATGGGCAGCGGCATAGGCCCGGCCAATATTTGCCTATTGTCCGGTCACGTCAGGGAGCGGCACGATTTTGAGGGGGGTCGTGTAGGGTTCGACCCGCAGCGCGTCATTCGACATCAGGCCCACCTGCCGCAGCGGAGCCTGTTCGAGCGCGCCCGCTTCAGCCTTGCGCACGCCGTATTGCCAGGCCGTGAGGGTACCCTTCTGGACCAGATGCTTGGCGACGCCGCCGGCATTCTTGGTTTCGAAGGTGGAGAGCTGGTCATCGTTAATGCCGATAATGATCTCGTCCCTGGCTGTGATCACCTTGAACAGCGACACCTTGTCGGTCGCCAGTGCGGGGTGGGACACCAGGCTTTCGAGGATCAGACCCGCAAGTGCAAAGCCGAGCAACAAACGGTTCGAACGGGTAGACATCTTGGTACTTTCTTATTCTTCGTCGCGAACGTGCATGCCACTGGGGCATGTTCAAGTAACAGGCAGTGGGCAAAGGTTGGGACAGAAATGCCCCGCGAGACTTCGATGAGTCGCGCGAGGCATGGAAACAGTTCGATACCAGATACGTATTTATTTAGGCTGAAGTTTCAAGGCCGCAGAGTTGATGCAGTAACGCAATCCCGTAGGGCCGGGACCATCGTCGAACACATGCCCGAGATGACCATTACACTTCGAACACAGTACTTCCGTGCGAATCATGCCGTGGCTCACGTCACGTTCTTCGTCGATATGACTTTCTTGTGAGGGCTGCGTGAAGCTCGGCCAGCCGCAGCCAGAATCGAACTTGGCGTCGGATTCGAACAGGGTCTGGCCACAGCCGGCGCAGACGAAGGTGCCCGGCGTATGGTCATGCTCGTACTCGCCGGTGAACGGACGTTCCGTCGCCTTTTCGCGCAGCACCGCATACTGCATCGGGGTCAGCTCGCGGCGCCACTCGGCTTCGCTCTTTTCGACCTTGCCGGGCGTTGTCTTGGTATCGGTCATTCTTTCTCCTTCCCGATCGGCCGGGGCTGCGAGCACTCAGGTCAGTTTGTGACCTTCGACGCGCTCACCAGCGTCGGGTTCTCGATATAGTTCTGGGCAAAGATCTTCTTCAGGTTCTCGACCTTCGGAATATCGTTATAGGCAATATAGGGCTGGTTCGGGTGCAGCGTCAGGTAGTCCTGATGATAGGCCTCTGCAGGATAGAAGGCTTCGAGCATTCCGAGCTTGGTGACGATCGGCTTCTTGTAGACCTTCGCGGCATTGAGCTGGGCGATATAGGCTTCCGCCACCTTCTTCTGCTCCGGCGTGGTCGCGAAGATTTCCGACCGATATTGCGTGCCTGAATCCGGTCCCTGGCGATTCAGCTGGGTCGGGTCGTGCGCCACCGAGAAATAGATCTGCAGGATCTTGCCGTAGCTGATCTTTTGCGGGTCGTATTTGATCTCGACGGCTTCGGCATGGCCGGTCGAGCCAGTGCTTACCGCGGTGTAATTGGCGGAGCTCTTGGAGCCGCCGGCATAGCCGGACACGGCGTTGACGACGCCCGCAGTGTGCTGGAATACGCCCTGGACGCCCCAGAAGCACCCACCCGCAATCACCGCAGTCTGAATGCCGGTCGCGGCCGGCGTGTCCGTCGTGGGTGCGGGAATGATGACGGCCTCTTCGGCAGCAAAAGCAGGGGCAACGATGGCAGTTGAAATCGCCAATGCGCCTGCAAAGGCGCAGAGCGAGAGGCGGCTGAACAGGGAGCGGCGCATAGCAGGTCCTCTTGGATGGTCGATGGCCGGGTATCGGCAGTCTAGACCGGAGCCCGTGGTTCGCAATCGGCATTTCCGGTCGGCACATCGGAGATACGGAAGAGGATGCCGGCCGTTACGCGATACAGGACACGAGTTCGTGAGGATCTGGATGGGCACGAAAGAGCCGCGGAACATGTGCTCCGCGGCTCTTCGGTCAATGATAAGCAGTCCGCTTATGGGCAAGGATAACGGTTGCCGTCGTTGTTCAGATATGTGCCTGACGCTGGATCGTAGGAGCGATAGCGCCGCGCGCAATAGGCTGCGTTCTGCTGGGCTGCGGCGTTGGCCTGGCCGGCGGCAATCGCGCCGCCGATGATGGCACCCGCTGCGAGGCCGCCGATCACGGCGCCGGCGTCGGGTCCCCGGCGATAGTAGCGAGGACCGTAGCCATAGCGCGGGCCATAACCGTAACGGCGATAATACTGCACGTTTTCAGTGGCCGACGGTACGGCGCTGGCGAGGCCGGGCTGACTAACCAGCGGCGCAGACGTTGCCGGTGCGGAAACCGTCAGCACGCTCGCGCCGATCATCGTGGCCATCGTCAGGATTTTCGCGGGATGCATATCGAACTCCTTAATTATGCGTAAGTGGAATAAATGCTTGGACGGTCGTATGGTTCCACAATCATAGTCAGCCGAGATGCGTCAGATCAACGCATGCTGCAAGATACGCGCGTTACACCACGATGCTCAAGCGTTTCGCGGCGCGGGTGATGCCGGTGTAGAGCCAGCGGGCGCGGCTCTCCTGAAATGCAAAGCTCTCATCGAACAGAACGACATCGTCCCATTGCGAGCCCTGGCTCTTGTGCACGGTCAGCACATAGCCGTAGTCGAATTCGTCGTAAGGCTTGCGCTGCTCCCATGGCAGCGTCTCGACACCACCCGAGAAGCAGTCAGCGCGTACCGACACCTTGGTGACCTTGCCGCCGAAGTCCTCGTCCGGCGAAATCCGCATGGTGATGATCTGCGACTTCGATGCCGCGCGCGCTTTCACGCGCCACAGGCCGCCGTTGAACAGCACTTTCTTGCGGTTGTTGCGCAGGCAGACCAGTTTGTCATTGGCCACCGGCAACAGGTCCTCGATGCCGAGTTTCTGACGCACGCGCATATTGTAGGCGCGCCGTGTATTGTTGCGTCCGACCAGCACCTGATCGGCGGCCATCACGCGGTCCGGATTGAGCGCCTTGCGCGAGACGATCTCGCTGAGGCCGTATTGCCCGGGCTGCAGCGAGCGCCCCTCGCGCACATCCATCGACATGCGTACGATCGGATCATGCTCGGCCTGGCGATGCACTTCCGTCAGCATCACGTCGGGTTCGGTCTCGGTGAAAAAACCGCCGCCCTGGATCGGCGGCAACTGGGCGGGGTCGCCCAGCACCAGCAGCGGACAATCGAACGACAACAGGTCGCGGCCAAGCTCGGCGTCGACCATGGAGCATTCGTCGATCACGATCAGCTTGGCCTTTGAAGCCGGTGCGTCATCCCACAATTCGAAATTCGGCTGTTCCTCGCCGCTCTCACGGGCGCGATAGATCAGCGAGTGAATCGTGGAGGCGCCGTCGCAGCCCTTGTTGCGCATCACCAGGGCCGCCTTGCCGGTGAAGGCTGCGAATTTCACCTCGCCATCGACATTGTCGGCGACGTGCCGCGCCAGCGTCGTCTTGCCGGTGCCGGCAAAGCCGAACAGCCGGAACACCTGCGGTGTGCCGTTGCGGCCTGGTTTCGCCTTCAGCCAGTCGTCGACGGCTTTCAGGGCGGCATCCTGATGCGGGGTAAATGTGGGCATAGTGTCTCTGGAAAGCGGTTCGCAGCTCATTTTGCTGCGACTCAGCGGGGAAAGCTAACCATTCAGGCGCTTGACGCAAGTCGGAGACCTCCAGGTCGCGTGCGCCATCGTGGCCGGTTGCTCATTGTCGCCCCATGACGCAGTTATAGGCTGCTTGAGTCCAGGGAGCCCATTTTGGAACGCAGACTGCTTCAGATCGCGCTGGCGATCGTCGGCCTTGTCGCCATCACCTTCGGCCTGACCGGCGTGCTGTTCGGCACCAGCCTGTCGGGTGTCAGGCTCGGCGTGACGATGGAAGGCTATGTGCGCTTCATCAAGGGCGTGCTGGTGGCGGTCGGGCTGATCTACTGGTCGGCGATCCCGCAGATCGAAAAGCGTGGCGAACGCATTTCGATCTTGACCTTCATACTCGTATTCGGCGCCGCCGCGCGTTTGCTGGCGGTGCTCAGTCACGGCTTTCCGACCGTGGGATTGCTGATCAGCCTGATCGGCGAGCTCGTGGTCGTGCCGCTGATCTGGCTGTGGCATCGCCATCTGGTCCGAAGGGATACCCCGGCATGAAGCGGATTGGCGCCTGGATCGTCTATATCATCGGCGCGATTTCGATCGGTTATCTCGCGCTCTACGCCTATGCGATGTTCACCCGGCAAGAACTGACGCCGGGTGATCCGATCAAGATCTTTCGTAAGCAGAACGCGCCCAGCTATTCGCAAGGCGCGTCGCAATTCGTCTGATTACATCGCGCCCATGGCGGCACGATAGTCGCCGGCGCCTGCTCCGGCCGGGGTGATCGGCAGGCCGCCATCGGCATATTCGTTCAGTTTGTTGCGCAGCGTGCGGATCGAGATGCCAAGAATGTTGGCCGCATGGGTCCGGTTGCCGAGGCAATGCTTCAGCGTTTCCAAAATGAGATCGCGTTCGACATCGGCCACGGTGCGGCCGACCAGAGCGCGGGTCACCGTCTCCGCTGCCATGGTGGCATGCGCCACGGCTGGCGGTGTCTTGGCGAGATCGAGGCGATCGCCGTCCGGAGTCAGGATCGCATCGGGGCCGATTTCGTCGCCCGAGGCCATCAGGACCGAACGGTGGATGGTGTTTTCCAGCTCACGGACGTTGCCCTGCCAGCGATTGGCGGTGAGCACGCGGCGCGCTTCGGCGGAGATCGGGCGCACCGGCACGCCATTGGCGTCGGCATATTTCTTGGCGAAATGCTGTGCCAGTTCGAGAATATCGGCCGGCCGATCGCGCAGCGGCGGGATCTTCAGGTTGACGACGTTCAGACGGAACAGCAGATCTTCGCGGAACGTGCCCTCGCGCACGGCGTCGGACAGATTGCGGTTCGACGTTGCGATGATGCGAATGTCCACCGGCACCGGCTTGGTGCCGCCGACGCGGTCGATGACGCGCTCCTGAATGGCGCGTAGCAGCTTCGACTGCAGGCGGACGTCCATTTCAGAAATTTCGTCGAGCAGCAGCGTACCGCCGGTGGCTTCCTCGAATTTGCCGATACGCCGTGCGATCGCGCCGGTGAAGGCGCCCTTCTCATGGCCGAACAGCTCGGACTCCAGGAGATGCTCCGGGATCGCCGCGCAGTTGATGCTGATGAACGGCTTTTTGGCGCGGTTCGAGCGGGTGTGGACGTAACGCGCCAGCACTTCCTTGCCGGTACCGGACTCGCCGGTGACCATCACCGACGCGTCGGAGCCGGCGATTTGCTGTGCCAGTTTGACGACCTTGCCCATCATTTCGTCGCGATAGATCAGGTCGCGGGAGTCATTGGCGACGGCGGCGAGGACAGCGGCAATCAGTTCCGGGTCCGGCGGCAGCGGGATGTATTCTTTGGCGCCGGCATGGATCGCGGCAACCGCGGCACGGGCATCGGTGGTGATGCCGCAGGCGACGATAGGCACATGGATGTGTTCAGCCTCCAGCCGCATCACGAGGTCGCGGATGTCGAGAGCGACATCGACCAGCAGCAGGTCTGCACCCTTGCCGCCGCGCAACACCCCCATTGCCTGGTCGTGCCCTTCGGCATGAACGACGGAGGCTCCATTATCCATGGCGATCTTGGTGGCGGTGGTAAGCTGACCCTTCAGGGTGCCAACGATAAGAAGCCGCATGGTGATCTCCTGTTATCTCGTGGTCGCGCCATTGAGGCGCTGTTTGTCTCGATTAGCTGCGTTCAGCCTTGATGATTTCAGTCATGGTGACGCCGAGCTTTTCTTCGACGAGGACGACTTCGCCGCGCGCCACCAGGCGGTTGTTCACGTAGATGTCGATCGCTTCGCCAACCCGGCGGTCGAGTTCGAGCACGGTGCCTGGCCCGAGCTTCAGCAACTCGCCGACACCCATCTTGGAGCGGCCGAGCACGGCCGATACCTGAACCGGAACGTCGAATACCGCCTCGAGGTCGGCGGCAATACGCGTGACCTGTTCCTCATCAGCATAGCCAACGTCTCCCATCGCGCCGGGATCGGTGGCATTAAGGTCGGGAAGCGGCACTTGGGGATCGCTCATGTTCTAGTCCTCACAGCCCTGTCAGGCCTGATTGCGCGACGCCATGTAGCGTCCGACGAGTTCGTTGATCTTGGCGTCGATGGTTGCGCGCTCCAGCACAACTCCGCCATCCGCCCATTCGATTTTGCAGTCGCCATTTTCGATGTCCGGCTCGGCGAGAATGACGAGGCGGCCGGCGAAGCCGCTTTGCTTGGCCTGTTTCTCGATCCGGTCGCGTGCCTCGTCGTAGAGCTGGTCGTTGATGCGCACCACGAGGTGCGGCGTCGACACCAGATTCTTGAAACAGTCGTGGACCAGAGCCATGATCTCGGTGAGCGGCTCGACGGCGATCAATTCATTGCAGAGTTTGCGTGCTACCGACACCGCGACATCGACAGCTTCAGTCTCCATCTTTTCTTCGATGGCCCCGAAGCGCGACGAGATCGAGGAAATCGCAACGCCGATCTGTTCCAGCGCCAATGCAGCGCGACGGTCGCTTTCGGCCTTGGCTTCGCGCTGGGCTGCATCGAATCCGGCGCGATAGGCCTGGGCTTCGGCGTTGGCGACCTTCTCCGCGATCTCCGCGGGCGTGATCGCGGGCGCACGCGTCTTGTCGGGCGCTGCGAAGTCCATATCGAACAGAAATTTTGCAGGGGCGGCCATCAATACACCAGCTCGTCGTCGGCGCGGTTCTTGGTCAGCACGATTTCGCCCTTGGCCGCGAGATCCTTGGCGAGATTAACGAGCAGCGCCTGTGCCTCGTCGACGTCGCGCAGACGGACCGGGCCGAGCGCGGCCATGTCATCGGTCAGCATCTTGGCGGCGCGGGACGACATGTTGCCCATGAAGAAGGCGCGGACTTCCTCGTTGGCGCTCTTCAGAGCGATACCCAGCTTGTCCTTGTCGATGCTGCGCATCAGGGTCTGTGCCGAGCCGGCATCCAGCTTGATGAGGTCGTCGAAGGTAAACATCAGCGCCTTGATGCGCTCAGCCGCCTCGCGATTGTCTTCTTCCAGCGAGGTGATGAAACGCGTTTCGGTCTGACGGTCGAAGTTATTGAAGATTTCCGCCATGACTTCGTGCGCGTCGCGACGACGGGTTTGCGAGAGGTTCGACATGAACTCGACGCGCAGCGTCTGTTCGACGCGCTCGATGACTTCTTTCTGCACCGCTTCCATCTTGAGCATGCGGTTGATAACGTCGAGCGCGAGCTCCTCGGGCAGGATGCCGAGGACGCGCGCCGCGTGCTCCGGCTTCAACTTTGACAGCACCACGGCGACGGTCTGCGGATATTCATTCTTCAGGTAGTTCGCGAGAACCTCTTCCTGCACGTTGGAGAGTTTTTCCCACATGTTGCGGCCTGCAGGGCCGCGGATTTCTTCCATGATACCGCTGACGCGCTCGGACGGCAGATACTGGGTCAACAGACGCTCGGTGGCATCGAAAGTGCCCATCAGGGCGCCTGAGGCGGACATCCGCGACACGAACTCAAGCAGCAGATCTTCGACTGTCTCCGGCTCGATGGTGCCGAGCGACGACATGTGAAGTGAAAGCTCGCGCACTTCGTCGTCGTCGAGCTGCGCCCAGACCTTGCCGCCATACTGTTCGCCCAGCGCCAGCATCAGGATGGCTGCGCGCTTTGGGCCGCTCAGCGGCTTCGCCGGCGCGCGGCCACCCTGACGCTGTGCGAGCGACGCTACGACGCTGGCGATGTCGCTGCTGTTGTCGCCAGTGGTTTGCGGAACGGATGCCATTCAGATCACGCCGGTTCCTGCAGCCATGCGCGAACAATGGCTGCGGTTTCGTTGGGGTTACGATCGGCCAGTTCGCCCACGCGATGCACGGATTGCGCGTGGACCTGACCCTGGATGGTCGCGACGTCGATCATGTTGGGGCCGCCGGCGGGAATGACGGTCTGTCCGTCTGCGCTGAGGGCGACACCGTCGGGAAGAACGAGGGCGTTGGCTGCAGGGAGCGCCGGCGCTGGCTCGGAGGCGAGGACGCGGCGGACCAGCGGGCGGATGACCATGAACATCACGACCAGGCCGAGCAGCATCATGACCGCGAGTTCGATGACGCGCATCACGTCATCCTTGGTGAACTGCATCATGCTGAGCAGACCCGTCGGCTCCGGCGTCGGAACGACAGTTGGGCCCTCGGCGAATTTCAGGTTGACGACCTCGACCTGATCGCCGCGCTTCTGGTCGAAGCCAATGGCCGAACGGACCAGCGCTGCGATGCGATCGAGTTCTTCCTTGGGGCGTTGGGCGTAGACCTGCTCGCCCTTCTCGTTCTTGGTGTAGCTGCCATCAACCAGGACCGCGACCGAGATGCGATTGACACGGCCCGCTTCGGTAACTTCGGTCTTGGTGATGCGGGAGATTTCGTAATTGTTGGTTTCTTCCGACTTCTTGCTTTGATCCTTCGCTGTCCCCGTATTGCCTGCCGCCTGATTGCCTGGCAGTTCGTTGTTGACGGTGACCTGGCCATCCCGCTCGCCGACTGCGGAGGATTCTTCGCGACTCTGGCTGGAGCGCAATACCCGGCCTTCGGGATCGAATTTGTCGGAAGTCTGCGTGACCTTGTTGTAATCGAAATCGGCTGTGAGCTGGACCCGCGCCCGGCCTGCGCCCACCACCGAGGAAACGATCGCTTCGACCTGGCTGCGCATCCGCTTCTCGAAGCCGGCGCGGCGCTCGTCACCGGTGGCGCCTTCCATGGTCGCGTCGGCGGCGCCGTCGGCGAGCAACTGTCCGGCTTCGTCGACGATCGAGACCCGGGTGGGCTTCAGGCCGTTAACCGCCGAGGCGACGACATGGCGGATCGCCCGGACCTGCTGCGGGTCGAGGGCGCCGCGGACGCGGACCACGATCGAGGCCGACGGCTCAGGCGCTTCGCGGGAGAACAGGGGACGTTCCGGCAGGACAAGGTGAACGCGGGCGAACTGCACCCGGTCGATCGCGCGGATGGTTCGCGCCAATTCACCTTCGAGAGCCCGTAAGTGATTGATATTTTGAACAAAACTTGTTGTTCCAAGAGCGTCCGACTTGTCGAAGATCTCGTACCCCACGCCGCCGCCCTTGGGCAGGCCGCCTTCGGCGAGCTTCATGCGGAGCCGGGTGACCTTGTCCTTCGGCACCATGATGGCGGCACCGTCGTTCTTCAGCTCATAAGGAATGGCCTGGCGCTCCAGGTCCTTGATGATCGCCGAAGAGTCCTCGACGCTGAGATCGGTAAAGAGGGTGGTCATTTGCGGCGTGGTGACCCGCATGATGACGAAAGCAAAGAAGCCGATGAGCGCGGCGGTCACCGCAACCATCGCCATCAGGCGCGCCGCGCCGAGACCTTTAAGGAAACTTAGAAGACTCTGCACGAACCAGCCCCTGAGATTCGGCCTCAGGGACCGACTGGGCAAATTTTGCCGGGGTATGGTTTCGATATGGTTAACGGCGGTTAACGGGTGGCAAAAATACGGCAAAATGGCGAAAACCGGCTTCCCGCGAGGGAGCCGGTTTTCATCGAATTGGAAATATTAACGATTCGTTTACTGGCGATACTGCTGGATGCGGGTGGTCCGCAGTCCGGCCAGACCGTGCTGGTCGATCGAGAACTGCCAGGAGAGGAATTCGTCGACTGTCAGCGTATAACGGCTGCAGGCTTCCTCCAGGGACAGAAGGCCACCGCGGACGGCGGCCACAACTTCGGCTTTGCGGCGGATGACCCACCGTTTGGTTCCGGGCGCGGGCAGATCCGCAATTGTTAACGGACTGCCGTCAGGCCCGATGACGTATTTGACCCTCGGGCGATGGGGTTCTGTCATGGCGTACTCACAAACTCTCAACCACTGAACTCACTTCAACAATCTACGCCCAGCGACTTAAAATTTGCCTAAGCCTACAACTCCAATGCGAATAGAACTGGATTTGGTTGGAAATGTCGTTCCGAGGAGATGATGCGTCGCAGCGTCAGGTTGTCGGAGTCGTCGGCGGTGTCGTCGCACGCACCACACGCTTGATCTTGTCGACCGTATAGTTGGCGCCGTTGATCGAGAGCAGGGCGGGGCTCGCTGACAGATCGACGGAATCGACAACGCCCTGGACTTCCGTGGAGATGGCAACATCGCGGCCGTTGGCGTCCTTGCCCGTTGCCGTCAGCTTATAGGCCCCTGCTGGATACTGAACGCCGTCATTGCCTTTGCCGTCCCATACGAAAGTACCGTTGCCCGACTGCAACGTATATTTGCCGGTGTAGACAACGTTACCTGCCGGATTCGTAATGTTGACGGTGGCTGTAGAGTCCTTATCGGCGAGCAGATTCCATGTGGCCGACGTGTTGAATTGCGCCGTGCTGCCATCAACGGCGACGTTATTGCCGACATAGATGAGCGCCTGCGTCGCTTCCGTAGCCTTGCCAAGATCGACCAGGGATTTCAGTTGATCGTTCGACTTGAGCTGCTGTTCGACGCCCGCGAACTGCACCAGCTGCTGCGTGAACTGATTGGTATCGAGCGGATCGAGCGGATTCTGGTTCTGTAACTGCGTCGTCAGCAGCGTCAGGAATGTCTGGAAATTATCCGCGATGCCCGTGGTTGGTGTCGAGCTGCCGCTGCTCGATGAGCCGGAGGTCGGTGACGTACCGGATACGACCGGGTTCACTACTGTATCGACTGCCATGGTTTGCTCCTCAGATACTGATGTCGACGCCGCTGCTGGATCCCAGCATGCGGCCATAACCGCGGCCCGCAGCAATCGCAGGCACGGACTCGTCGTCGTGGATCACAAGGCGTTGGGCGTTGCGGCCCGAATTCTCGCCACTGTTCTGTTGCTGGCCTTGCGACTGATCGCGCAGGCTGAATTGTAGTCCGCTGTCGCTGGTCTTGAGGCCGGCTTGTTCGAGCGCGCGCTGCAGTTGCGGCGCATCCTGGCGCAGCATGGTCAGGGTTTCCGGCTTCTCGACCGTGAGGTGGGAGGTGACATTGCCATGCTTGTCGACTTCGAGCCGGACATCGATACGGCCGAGTTCGGCAGGGTCGAGCCTGATGTCGAAGCTGCTCTTTCCCGATTTGGCGTTCTGCGCGATTTCGACGGCGACACCGTTCAAAGGCACTGGCGCATTGGTCGCGACCGTGGCGGTCAATTGCGGAGGCGCAGCTGCAATCGGCGTCGGTGTGGCCTGCAACGGCTGCTGCTGCAAGCTATTGGTGGTCGGCGCAGCTACATCCGGTAATGCAGCCTGGGCGGTGTGTTCGGTACGACGCTCATGGGCAGCGCCAGCCGCAGGCTTTGCAGCTTCCGGTGCAACAGCGGTCGGGTCGGTTGCTACGCCATCGGCGGGTTTGTCGCCCGGCTTGGCGTCCTTGCCGACTGTTGCCGCTGCGGCCGCGTCGGCTGGCCGCGCGGACGCTGTCTCGGTGGTCTTGGTCTTGTCTTCTGATTTGACCTCAGCCGTTGATGCCGTTGTGGCATCGGCTGCGCTGGTCTTCTTCGCGCCGGCTTTGCCGCCCGCAGGCGTCGCGGATGCGATAAGTGCCGCGAAATTCGCTTCGGCTTCCGGGGGCGTCGCTGCAGGCGCCGCTTCGGCGTCAACCGTTGCGGCTTCGGTCACTGCTGTCTGGGCTTTCAAAACGGCTGCAGCGATGGCGAGAGGCTGTGCAACGCCGGTGGTTTCGGGCGCTGTTGGAGCTACTGTAACATCGGTCGTGGCCGCAGGCACGGGGATCGCAACGGCGACGGCGGCAACCGCGACGGGTTTCTCGGTTGAGGCCGTTGCGTCGGCGTCGGTTGTTGCTGTCTTGTCGGTATCCTTGGACGGGGCGTCCTTGGTGTCGGTCTTGTCGCCCGTCTTCGCGTCGGCCTTGGAATCGACCTTCGTGTCGCTCGGGTCGCTCTTCTTCGCCTTGCGGGAGTCCTGCGCGGCATCGGCTGCCTGGGTGTCGCGGCCACGTGCATTGGCGGCCGCGTCGTCGGCGCGATCGTCGGCCTGCCGCGTGCGGTCATTACTTGAGGAGCGCGTGTCGTCGCGCCGTGCGGGTGCTGGCAGATCAGGCTGGGCGGCCGCGGCGCGGTCGCTATTGGCGCTGGCAACGGCGTTGCTGTCGACCAGCGAGCCGAAGCTGTTGGCGTTCGACCGCTGATCGTCGCGGGACGAAGTCGAACGCGCGCTCTGAAATGAGACGGTTGAGGCGATATCCTGCGTAACGCTAACCACGGGGGGCCTTTCCAGAAGAGTTCTATCCTCCTTGAGCAAGGACCGGGCCAGCCGTTATTGAATCGGAAATCTCTTATAATTCAATAGATTAATCAGGGTGGCGTTTGTCGTGACGGGGCACATGGCCACTTCTTTTCTGCCCGGCGGCAAGAATTGCCGTTCCCGGAGAGGCGCCGTGATTGATTGAGCGCAAGGTGGCCTATATTAAAGTGCCGTATCCCAACCATTGTCGGACCGACCTTAAGTTCCGGGATTTGGCTCCGTTTTCCTGATCGCGACGGTTTGCAGCCAGCGCGGTCGCATCAGTGACCGAAACCATGCTCAACAGTCTCGATCTCGAAGGCCGTCCGCAGGACACCAGGGTCGTGGTGGCGATGTCCGGTGGCGTCGACTCCTCGGCGACGGCTGCGTTGTTGAAATCGCAGGGCTACGACGTCGTCGGTATTACGTTGCAACTCTACGATCATGGCGCCGCGACCCATCGCAAGGGCGCCTGCTGCGCTGGCCGCGACATTCACGATGCCCGCGATGTCGCCGAACGTATCGGGATCCCGCATTACGTGCTGGACTACGAAAGTCGGTTCCGCGAGTCAGTCATCGACAATTTCGCTGCAAGCTATGCCTCCGGCGAAACGCCGGTGCCGTGCATCGAGTGTAATCGCTCGGTGAAGTTCCGCGATCTGCTTGCCACCGCGCGCGATCTCGGTGCGCAGGCGTTGGCGACCGGCCATTACGTCGCCTCGCGCCGTCTCGCTGATGGGTCGCGCGCCATGGTCTGCGCCGCAGATGCGGACCGCGACCAGAGCTACTTTCTGTTCGCCACCACCCAGGAACAGCTCGATTATCTCCGCTTTCCGCTCGGCGACATGAGCAAGCCGCAGACCCGCGAACTGGCCCGGCAATTCAATTTATCGGTCGCTGACAAGCAGGACAGCCAGGACATCTGCTTTGTGCCGTCCGGCCGATATACCGACGTGATCGAACGCCTGAAGCCGAATGCTTTGGAACCTGGCGAAATCGTCGATATGGACGGCCATGTCATCGGCCGCCATGACGGCATTATTCATTTCACCATCGGGCAGCGCCGCGGTCTCGGCATTGCAGCGAGCGCGCCGCTCTATGTGATCAAGCTCGACGCCATCACCCGGCGCGTGGTCGTCGGCCCGCGCGAGGCCTTGCGGATGCACCGTATCGTGCTGCGTGACGTCAACTGGATCGGCGGCGGGACGCTGGATCGCGCCGTTGGCGATGGTCTCGAGCTGTTCGTGAAGGTGCGCTCGACCCGTGGACCGCAGCCGGCCTGGCTGCGCGCCGTGAATGGCGGCTACGAGATCGAACTCGTCGGTGGCGAAGAGGGCGTGTCGCCCGGTCAGGCCTGTGTGTTCTACGACGCGCCGGACGGGCAGGCCCAGGTGCTCGGCGGCGGCTTCATCAAGAGCGCTGCGGCGAAAAGCCCTGTCAGCACATCCCCACGCGATGCTAATGTCCCTGCTGTCGCAGCGATGCGTGTGTAAGAGTTCAGGGTAGGGGCATGGCTGGCGATATCGACCGAGCGGGGGTCGCGAAGGCTTACGGGCGCTGGGCGCCAATCTATGATATGGTGTTCGGCAAGGTGTTCGATAGCGGTCGGCAATCGACCATTATCGAAGCCGATCGCATCGGCGGCCGTATTCTCGATGTCGGCGTGGGTACAGGCCTGTCATTGGTCGATTACGCTCGTACAACCAAAATCTGCGGCGTCGATATTTCCGAGCCGATGCTGCGTAAGGCGCATGAACGCGTCCGCGCCTATAATCTCACCAATGTCGAGACGCTGGCGGTCATGGATGCGAAGAACCTCGCATTCCCCGACAATCATTTCGATGCAGTCGTGGCGCAGTATGTCATCACCGCTGTTCCCGATCCTGAAGCCACGCTTGACGATTTCGTTCGTGTGTTGAAGCCGGGCGGCGAACTCATTCTCGTCAATCACATTGGTGCTGAAAGCGGTCCGCGCAAGATTTTCGAACTGGCCTTTGCGCCATTGGCGCGCCGCCTCGGCTGGCGACCGGAGTTTCCCTGGAAACGATTGGTGGACTGGGCAGCAGGGCATGGTGGAATTTCGCTGGCCGAGCGCCGACCGATGCCGCCGATGGGGCATTTTTCGCTGATCCGATACATTAAAAAATCCTGACTGTTGCAGCGCGAGACCGGAACCTCCGATCGCTCCCGCGGTTTGCTCCGAATGCAGATCAAACAGTCGCTCGTCTTCGCAGGTCTTATCGTCGTCGGTTCCGGCGCAGCCTTCGCGCAGGCGCCGCCGACCCCCGCCACGCCACCCGCTCAGACCGCGCCGCCGGCAGCCGAGCGCGCAAATGGCAATTGTGCACCGACACAAACGACGCCGCGGGGGACAATTGCTCCCGGGGGCACGACCACCGGGCAGAGCCCGGAACCGTTGGGCGATAAACTTGCGAAATCAGATGGCGTTCTTTGTCCGCCGAGCAATATCGATCCCGCGATGCGGGCGCCTACCCCGAATTTGGATAGCAGCAACACGCCGGTGATTCCGCCGCCTGGCAGCCCCGGTGGCGATCCAAGCGTCCGGCCGAAGTAAGTCTTAACGAGTCGTCAGGCGCGCGGCATGGAAACGGGTCGCGCGTCACGCGTTTGCGCGGCGAGCCGGATGCCCGCATTGGCCGCACCAAATCCCTGATAGTTGCGGCGCTCGACAATCTCGAAGAAGAAACGTTCGTCGAAGCTTGGCGTGTAGATCTGGAAAAATTCACCGTCGCCTTCGCGATCATACAGGATCTGGTTATCGCGTAGCGCAGCCATCAGATCGGCGTCGAGTCCGTATTTCGCTTCCACGTCATCGTAATAGTTATCGGGAATGCGCAGGAATTTGGCGCCGCGTTTGCGCATATCGATCACGGCGGCAAAGATATCGTCGCACAAGAACGCGATATGTTGCACGCCGGAACCGAAGAACTCCGAGATGAAGCGGTTCGACAGCGTGCGCGTTGCGGATGATCCGTTCAGGATGATGCGCAGTGACTGATTGGCTGATATCAGCGCCTGGCTTTGCACGAGGCCGACCGGGTCGGGAATCTCCATTTGCGGCAGGCGCTGCAGGTCGAGAATACCAGTGTAGAACAGCAGCCACGACAGCATCTCGTCATAGGGCATCGATTGCGAGATGTGATCGACGACGGAGAGATGGTCTGTACCGGCATCGCTCTGCAGCGGCTCGAAATCGACGTCCCAGTTCTTGCCGGCTGCTTCCAGGAAATAGAGAAGACTGCCGCCGACGCCGTGGATCGCCGGGATCTCCAGTTCGCCCGGTCCCACCGGCTGATAGAATGTCCGCGCCTGCAAGGTTTCAGCGCGCGCCATGGCCTGCTTGGCATTGCCCACGTCCAATGCGATGGCGCACACGCCCGCGCCATGCGTCACGTAATGCGAATGCGCGAAACCATCCGGTTCGGAATTGATCACGAGCTCAATCCGACCCTGCGACCAGCGCTCGACGTCCTTGCTGCGATGAGCGCCGGTCTTGCGAAAGCCGAGCTGGCTGAACAGCGTCGCGAGATCGGTTGCCTTGGTCTCGTTGACGGCAAATTCGATGAAGCCGACGCCGCGGGTCGATGTCTTCGGCTGCAGGGCGTCAGCCGCCGTCTTCGCCAATTGATCCTGCAATAGAATGAGTGAGCGCAACCCGTCAGTGGCAGTGCGGACCGCGGAGCCCGCGCGAAACTGGTCGTTAAAGATCTCGAGCGACCAAGGGCCGCTATAGCCGGTGGCCTGCACGGCTTCCATGAACTTGGCCACAGGCAGGTCGCCCTGACCGGGGAAGCAGCGGAAATGCCGACTCCAGGACAAGACATCGAGGCCCAGCTTCGGCGCGTCGGCGAGCTGCACCAGGAAGATCTTGTCGGCCGGGATCGACGCAATGGCGTTGACAGGAAACGACGGAGCCAGGGCATGGAAGCTGTCGAGGATTACGCCGATGGACGGGTGATTGGCGCGGCGGACGATCTCCCAGGCATCGCGATAGTCGTTGACATGAGCGCCCCATGCGAGGGCTTCGAAGCCGACACGCATGCCATGCATTGCGGCGAGGTCGCCAAGTTCGCGAAAATCGGCGGCTGCGCGGTCAATGCCGCCGAGCGAGGCCGGCGAGATATTGCTGCAGATCAGCATCAAATCCGTCTGCAATTCCTTCATCAGGTCGAATTTGCGCGCCGCACGCGCAAAGTTGCGGCTGCGCTGCGGCTCCGGCATGCCTTCGAAGTCGCGGAACGGCTGGAAAGCGCAGATGGTCAGGCCGAGGTCGCGGCACATCTGGCCGACGTCCCTGGGGCTTCCGTTGAAAGAGAGAAGGTCTGCTTCAAAGATCTCGACCTCGTCAAAGCCGGCAGCAGCGATGGCGCGGAGTTTCTCATCCAGTGCGCCTGATAGCGAGACGGTGGCGATCGAGAGCTTGTTCATGCCGCGGTCTCCGTCATGGCACCGCCGAGGAACAACTGTCCGATGCGCGGATCGTTGAGCACGCGGTCGGCTCTGTCCATCAAGCGGGTCTGGCCGAGCTCGAGCACGATGCCGAAATCGGAAATCTCCAGCGCCGAGCGTGCGTTCTGTTCGATCATCAGGATCGAGACGCCGCGGTCACGCAGCTCTTTCAGGATGTTGAAGGTCTGCAGCACCATCAGCGGCGACAGCCCGATGGAGGGTTCGTCGATCAGCACCAGTTGTGGATTGAGCAGCAGGCCGCGGGCGATTTCGAGCTGCTTCTGTTCGCCGCCAGACAGAGTGGATGCCTGTTGCTTGGCTTTGGTACGCAGCACGGGAAATTTATCGAGCGCAGCCTCGATGCGGGCCGGCAGATCGGTGATGTCACGGCCGGCAGCGACGGCGCCGAGCTCGATATTGTGGCGGACCGTGAGTTCCGGAAAGATATTGCGGCCCTGCGGGACATAGCAGATGCCCGCGGTTAGCAGCGCGCGCTGGCTGAGCCCCGTGACATCCTTGCCTTTGAACGTAACCTTGCCTTCGCGCAGCTTCAGCAGGCCGAAGATTGCCTTGAACACCGTGGACTTGCCAGCGCCGTTTGGCCCGATGACGGTGGTGATCGATCCGGCCGGCACCGAGAAAGCGGTACCGTTGAGGATCGTCATCTTGCCGTAGCCGCCGACCAGATTCTGAACGTCCAGGATTGCATCGCTCATGGCGTTATCCTCAATGTCCCAGATAGGCTTCGATGACGGCGGGATTGGCGCGGACCTCGTCAGGCCTGCCCATAGCCAGAACCTTGCCTTCGGCCATCACCATCACGCGCGTGCAGAGCGACATCACGAATTCCATATTGTGCTCGATCACCACGAAGGTCGCGCGCTTCTCCTGATTGATGGCACGCAGACGATCCTTGAGATCGGCCAGCATGGTCAGGTTGACGCCGCCGGCGGGTTCGTCGAGCAGCACGAGACGCGGTCCGCCCATGAAGGCCATCGCCGCATCGAGCAGCTTCTGCTGGCCATAAGACAGGCCGCCCGCGGGCTCATCGGCGAGATGGTCGAGCTTGAAGAAGCCGATCATCTGATTGGCTGCCTCAGTGAGGCCGGCGTCGGATGGACCGAGCAGGCGCGTCAGCATGTTGCCCTGGTGCTCCTGGCCGGCGAGGATCAGGTTTTCGCGCACGGAGAGTTTTGGAAACACCTGCAGCAACTGAAAGGTGCGGCTGACGCCGAGGCCATTGAGTTCGGAAGGGCGCATACCGGTGACGACCTTGCCGTCGACCTTGACCTCACCGGCGCTTGGGCTGAGCTGGCCGAGGATGCAGTTGAACAAAGTAGACTTGCCGCAGCCGTTCGGACCGATCAGGCCGAGGATTTCGCCTTCCTGCACATCGAACGAGACGCCATTGACGGCCGTGATGCCGCCAAAGCTCTTACGGATGTTGGTGACTTCGAGAACCGCGGTCATGGCGTCACCTCCAGCTTGGCCTTCGCAACTGCACGCTGGGCGGAAGCGGCCTTCGTGCGCCGTTCGGAGATGAAGCGGTCGAGAATGCCGAGGATGCCGGTCGGCGAATAGATCAGCAGCAGGATCACCGCGATGGCATAAAGCATCAGGTAGTAACCCTGCGTGAAGCGTAGCCATTCCGGCAGCAGCACGGCGATCATCGCGCCGAGAAACGGTCCGAAGAAGAAGCCGGAGCCGCCGACGATCACCATCATCAGGAGATCAAGGGATAGCGACAGGTGGAATGGCACGGGATCGACATATTGGGTGAGCGGTGCATAGAGCGTGCCGGCGACGCCGCCGAGTGCGGAGCCGATCGCAAAGGCCATCAGCGTATAGCGCCGTGTATCGATACCGAGGGAGAGCGCGCGAACCGGATTCTCGCGAAGCGCAATGAAAGCACGGCCCCAGGGAGAACGGATCAACCACCAGACGGCCAGGGAAACGACGCCGAGCGAGCCCAGGCAGACATAATAGAACGGCAGCGGTCGCCGCGTCGGATAGCCGAAGATTTCCGGGCGCGGGATATTGCTGATGCCGTAGATGCCCTTTGTCAGCCAGTCCTCGTTCCGAAACACGAGAAAAGCGAGCGTCGAAAAGGCGAGGGTGACGAAAGCCAGATAGTGATGCTGTACGCGCAGCGCGGGATAGCCGAGGATCCAGCCGATGGCGAAGCACAATACGATGGCGACGCCGAGCGCGCCGATGAGCGGCAGGCCGTTCGATGTCGTGATCGCAGCCGTATAAGCGCCGATGCCGACAAAGGCACCCTGCGCCAGCGAGACCTGTCCGGCATAGCCAAGCGTGAGGTTGAGCCCCATGGCGGCGATGGTCATCACGGCCCACTGGCTCAGGATGAACAGACCGTAGCGGTTGAAATTCATCGGAACGATGATCAGCGCGGCAATGACAACAATGCCGAAGCCGATCTTGAGGGTCTTCGCCGCGGTCATACGGTGCGCTCCTCAGGCCGGCCGAGCATGCCCTGCGGGCGAAACAGAATGATCGCAATCAACAGGATCAATGGCACGGCGGCGCGATACTGGGTCGAAACATAGGCGGCGGATAGATTGTCGACGACGCCTATCAGCAGTCCGCCGGCGATGGCACCGCGGACCTGATTGAAGCCGCCGACGATGGCTGCGATGAATGCGGCTTGGCCGAGCACTTCGCCATTGGAGAACTTGGCGAGATAGATCGGGGTGATGAGCAACGAGGCGAGCGCCACCAGAAATGCGTTGATCAGGAAGGTCAGCAGGATCATGCGCTCGACCGGCACGCCAATGATGCGGGCGACCGTCGGGTTCTGCGCAGCCGCCTGCATCTGGTGGCCGATCGAGGTGCGGTTCAAAAGCGTCGTCAGGCCGAGCACGGCAAGGATCGCGAGCACGAGCACGCCGATGCTCTGCAGGGCCACGATGCGGCCGAAAATCGTGATGTCGCCGCCCGGGATGATCGAGGGAAAGGGAGAGGCTTCGGCGCTCCAGAACTGCTTGGCGGCCTCCTTGATGCCGATGGCCAGTGCCATGGTGGCAATCGCCAGCGGCAGCACGCCGTGGCGCAGCATGGGATCGACCAGAAGCATCTTGAAGCCGAGGCCCAGCAGCAGCAGCGACAGCGCGATACCGATCAGGATCGCCAGCCAGAACGGTGCGCCGGCATGCATCACCGCCAGCATCAGGAAGGCGGGCAGCATGACGAATTCGCCCTGCGCGAAATTGATGGTCTGAGACGTCTGCCACAGCAGCGTGAAGCCGACGGCGACGATGGCGTAGATCGCACCGGTCGCAAGGCCCGCGATGAGGAGGTCGAGGAGGTTGGACATGTGGTTCTCCAAATGGCCGGCAGCTAAAAGCACCGGCCGAGCGCTCCCTCGCCCCGCTTGCAGGGAGAGGGCTGGGGTGAGGGGCTCTCGCGAGTGAAATACTCGCTCCCCTCACCCGAAGCCTCGCTTCCGCTCGGCTCCGACCTCTCCCGCAAGCGGGGAGAGGTTAGAAAGAAACGCCTCAGTTGCCGAGCTTTGGCAGCACCTGCTTGACGACCTGCTTGCCCTCGACGATCTCGACCAGGAAACCCTGGCGATCGATGTCGCCATTGGCGTCGAAGGTCGCGTCCATCAGAATGCCTGGTTCCTTGGCGGCGGTGATGGTGAAGCCGTGCAGGGCGTCGGCGAAGCCCTTGGAATCAACCTTGCCCATCTTCTCGGTGGTGGCCTTGATCATGTAGATCGCGAGCCAGCCCTTGAGGCCGTTATGGTCCGGGACGTAGTTGTACTTCTTCACGAACTTGTCGCGGAACGCCTTGATCAGTTCGACCGGCGCGTCGGTGGTGAGACCGACATGACCGCGGGCACCATTGGCTGCGTCGCCAGCGAGTTCGACGACCTTCTGTCCGACCAGCGTTGTTTCGCCGACCAGCGGCACGGTGACGCCCTGCCGCTTCAGTTCCTTGAGCATGCGCGCGCTCTCTTCTTCATTGACATAGACGAAGACCGCGTCGGGAGCCGCTGCCTTGATCTTGCTGACGTCGGCGGCAAAGTCCGCCTGGCCGGCTTCGGTCGAGAGATCGGCGGCGACCTTGATATTGTACTTGGCGAATTCCTTGGTGATGGAATCGCGCCCGCCTTTGCCGAAGTCATTGTTGACCCAGACGATGGCGACGGACTTCGCTTTCAGTTCATCGTTGATATATTTGGCGACCTTGGGCATCGATGACTGCTGGCCGAACGAGGTGCGGAACAGAAACTTGTTGCCGGCCTGGGTCAGTTCGGCGGCCTCGCCACCCATGATCTGCGTGATGCCGGCTTCGGCTGCCAATGGCGCCGTGACCTTCACCGAACCGGAATAGCCGGGCCCGAGCAGTACATAAGGCTCGGCGTCGAGCGCCTTCTGAACCTGCGCGCGGGCGACGCCGGGATTGGACTGCGAGTCCGCGTGCGTGACTTCGAGCTTGCGGCCGAGTACGCCGCCTTTGGAATTGATCTCTTCGATCGCGAGATCGATGCCGTTCTTCCAGTTGGTGCCGACGGTAGCGCCGCCACCGGACAATTCGGCGACATTGGCGAGTTTGATAGGCGCTCCGGACTGTGCGATGGCAGCACCGGTCAATACAGTCGCGAGCAGAGCGCTCGCCAAAAACACTGGCTTCATGGAATCCTCCTGTTGCTATTGTTGTGTTTATCGACGCGGCCTTATGGGCGGCCGCTTCATTCAGGCTGCGTTTGGTGTCGGGTACCTTTTGACCATGACGGCGTCGAAAGCAATTCCCATTTCAGCCGTCGAAGGCGCAAATCCTGTAAACAACTCAAAGGCATCGGCGGCCTGGTAGATCGCCAGATCGCGGCCTGTCATGACCGGTGCTCCCTTCGCCTTGGCGGCGTTGAGCAGCGGCGTCCACAGCGGGGAATACACCGCATCCGCAACCCACGCTTCCGCATGCAGCAGCGCATCGGGCACCGGCGTGCCGCGGTTGGGCAGCATGCCGACGGGTGTGCCGTTGACGATGCCAACTGCACCGCGAACGGCATCATCGACGCTGTCTGCCACGCGGATGCGTTGCCTGTTCTGGAGCAGGGAAACGAGGTGTCGGGCCTTGGCCGTGTCGGTATCGAATATCCTGATCTCGGAAACGCCGAGATCAGCCAGCGCAAAAGCGATGGCCTTGCCGACGCCGCCGGTGCCAATAACGGCGACCGGGCCGTGGTTGGAATTGGTGACGAGTTGCCTGACTGCGCGGGCAAAGCCTGTGGTGTCGGTGTTGTGGCCAGTCAGCCTGCCGTCGCGGACCACGATCGTGTTGACGGCGCCGATAGCCTTGGCCCCGGGCGAGAGCTCATCGAGCAGGTCGACTACTGCTTCCTTATACGGAAAGGTCACATTGATGCCGGCAAAGCCTAGGCGGCGAACGCTGTCCAGAATGGTGCGCAATTCGCTGCGGTCGGCGCCAGCGATCTCGATCAGCTGATAGTAGCCGTGTGCGCCCATGGCTTCGGCGGCCCGCTCATGCATCGCCGGCGACGCCGAATGCGCGATCGGCGCACCGAGCAGGCCGGTGAGGAAGCGTTGGCCCGTCGCCGGGCTATGGGGCGTCGAAGAGGTCATGAACGGATGGCCAATACTGTCAATCATCATCAGAAACGGGACAGAAGATAGCGCGGCGGCGATCTAACACAATTACCCTGTTATGCAACAAACATAACATGATGTTATTTTTTACGGGCGCGCGAGACAGGCCTTGCAGCGGCAATTTTGTGAGGGCCGACTGCGCGCATCTCGGTGCGCAGGCAGTCGATGAAATGCTCGATGTGCAGCGACAGCGGAGCGCCGCGTTTCACCGCGACATAGGTATCGAATCGGGTGGGTTCGACGATGCGGATCACCTCGACGCCGGGATAGCCGCCATGGGCCACCGTGAACTGGTCGATGACCGCGATGCCCAATCCCGCCTTTACCAGGGCACAGACCGTGGTGCCAAATCTCGCCCGGATGGTGATGTCGTATTTGAGTTTATTGCGCGCGAAGATCTCCGCCATGATCCGACCGTAGGGATCATTGGGATCGATGCCGATGAGGGGATACCGGATGATCTCCTTGGCCGACACTTGCTTACGACCTGCGAGTTCGTGTCCCTCCGGGACGATGCAGAACAGTTCGCCGGATGCCAGCGGCATGAAGTCGAGCCCGGGATGTTCGAGTCGATAGCTCATGGCGACGCAGTCGCCGCGGCCGAGCAGCAGGTAGTCGATCGCCTCCTCGAGCTTGAGAATGTTGATGTCGATCCGCAGGCAGGGGTAACGACGCCGCACCTGCTCGATGGCGCGGGGTACCATCACCTGCGAGATACTGGGAACCGATCCGATGCGCAGTTCCGACAGCGCTCCGTGGCCGATTTTGGAGATGATCTCGCTGAGATCGTCGACTTTCTTATAGACGCCGTTGATCTGCTCGAAAATATTCTGCGCTTCCGGCGTCGGGAAATAGCGGCCGTTCTGGCGCTGGAAGAAGCGGATGCCGAGCGACTTCTCGGTGTATTTGACCAGGCGGCTGATGCCGGGCGCAGACACATTCAAGAGTTTGGCGGCGCCGCCAATGGTGCCCGTCACCATGACGGCGCGGATCACTTCAACCTGGCGTAACGTCATCATGCGCAAAACTCTCGTTGTGCTGAACGGCGTGGATGGTGCGCCGGAATGCGCGCTCCTCTGCCCTGGATATGGCACCGCCTGCGCCCTGCGAATTGGGGAGCATCTTCCGCAGAGGTTATCAGAATGCGTCTGAATTGATTCAATTTTTACCGACAGTTCGCAATCGAATTAACGCAAGTTGTAGGAGTGGATTGTAGAAGGGGCTCGTTGGTCTATTTTCAGGTCAGCCCATATTCGTCGTTTTCGCCCTTGAGGTCCTATGCGCGTCGCTGTCGTCCACGATTGGCTCTACACGCTGGGCGGTGCCGAGCAGGTGCTGCGCGAGATATTGCAGTGCTATCCGGAAGCGGATGTGTTCACGCTGTTCGATGTATTGAGGCCGGAAGATCGCGCCAAGATCGGCTTCAAGAAGGCGCGTACCAGCTTCCTGCAGAAAATGCCGTTCATCCGCAAACGTCATCGGTCATATTTGCCGCTGATGCCGATCGCGATCGAGCAGTTCGATCTGTCCGGCTACGACCTGGTTATTTCCAGCAGTTATGCCGTGGCCAAGGGCGTCATCACCGGGCCCAACCAGCTTCATATATCCTATGTACATTCGCCGATGCGCTATGCCTGGGATCTGCAGCACGCATATCTGAACGAGAGTGGCTACACCGCTGGCATCAAGAGCGCGCTGGCGCGAGCGCTGCTGCACCGGATTCGTATCTGGGACGTGCGCACGGCTCATGGACCGGATGCCATGCTGGCGAATTCCAATTTCGTCGCCAAGCGGATCAAGAAGGTCTATGGCCGCGACGCCAAGGTCATCTACCCGCCAGTGACCATGTCGAAGCTGCCGGCTGATCTGCCGACCGGGGACCACTTCCTCGCGGCAAGTCGTCTGGTGCCCTACAAGAAAATCGAAGCTGTGATCCAGGCCTTTGCCGAACTGCCGGACCAGAAGCTGATCGTCGCAGGCGACGGCCCGGATGCCGAGCGGTTGAAGGCAATCGCCGGCCCGAACGTGACATTTGTCGGCTTCGTCAGTGATGAGAAGCTGCGCGAATTGATGGCGACGGCGCGTGCCTTCGTCTTTGCCGCGGAGGAAGATTTCGGAATCATCGTTGTCGAAGCGGAATCCGAGGGCGCGCCGGTTCTGGCATTCGGCCGCGGCGGTGCGCGCGAGACGGTCTCGGCCTCGCCCGAATTGCGCACCGGCATGTTCTTCGATTCCAACGAGCCGAAAGCGATTGCGGAATGCGTTCGTGCATTCGTAGCGAATGAAAGCTCATTTTCGCGCGCTGACTGCCGGATGCAAGCCGAGAAATTCTCGGCCGAGCGTTTCCGTAATGAACTAACGTCGTTCGTGAATGATCACATGCGGACATTCAGTGGTGAGCGGCGGCGCAATCGCGATGGCGGGTCGCCGGATCCGGCGGGCTTCAGGCGACGCTGGAGCGATGCCAAGGATTCCGCCCGCAGCGAATAGGCGTCTGCGTTACGATGATGTCCGCGACCCAGGGGCTTTGTAATCCGGAAACCGCGACAGCATGGCGGTCTTCAGGAACTTGAAGTGCGAGATGCTGACAGCAAGGTCGCGCAACCGGCGCTGGCCGTTTGAAATTTCGGTCTCGAACAGGTCCAGATGATCGCTGTCGAGCTTTTCCCGCGTCAGATACTCATCGTCCCCGTTGCCGAAGGTCACAGCCGCGCGCGCCAGCACATCGTCGACGCGCCGGGTGAGGCCGGCCTGCTCGGCTTCGGCATTGCTAAGTGCGCTATCAAGGGCCGAAAGGACGAAATCCAGCCGCTCGCGATCGGTCTCGGCATCGCGCTCGGCCGAACGTGCCCTGAACTCACGCTCGCCGCCAAGGCTGCGAAGATAGTTCTGGGCACGAGCCCGCAGGAACATCTGGAACATGCCGTATCCGGTCCAAGCGCGCGCGGCGGTATGCCGCACAATGGCGGAACTTGGCCGATTATGGTGATCAATCGGTTAAGAAATCGGATGCGCGATCAGGCGGGCTTGCAGAACATTGCGATCGCCATGTCGATCCGCGCGTTAAGCATGCGCCGGTTGAGACGATAACTGTTGTCCGCCATCAACCTGAAATGATCATTGGCGAACACCATGCCGAGCAGCATTTCGGACACCTGCTTGATGGGTTGATCGCGCAGCTCTGACCGGAGTGTCACGCGCTTAAGGGCCTCCACCATGTCCCTGGCACCCAGCTCGAAGATGACCTCGGCGAAGATACCGGCGATATCCGGGGAGAGCAGGCGTTCGCTGATGATCAGCCGATGCAGCGCGATCTCGTCGGGCGCCAGCGCGATATCGACAATTCGCTTCAGCGATAGCCTCAACTGGTCGATCGGAGTGCCCTTGGCTTCCACGTGACCAAAGCGAACCTGCGGCAGGCTGCGCAGCAGCATGGCGCGGAACAGTTCGCTCTTGCTGGCGAACATCTTGTAGAGCGTTTTCTTCGACATCCCGGCCGCACCAGCGATATCATCCATGGTGGTCGCCGCGAAGCCCTTCACCGTAAAGGTGGCTTTGGCCACCGTGAGCAGATGCTCGGTGCGTTCGCCGGAGGGCGGAGCCGAAGCGCTTGATGCGGCAGGATTGGCCATGGGCAGACCTATTGCCTGCGACAAAGTGCCGTCGCGATTCTTCCTCGCACTTCTTGTTGCAACCATCGCGCATCGGTCCCGTTAATGAAGGCCGCCTCACAAACGCTTGAGCAGCGACTTCCCGCGCAGCGTAGCGCTTGACTTCCCAAAAGGAAACTACCAAGTTTCCTGTACGGAAACCGTAGAGTTTCCACATATTTCCAACGGCGACGTCATCCGCGATTTGCGTGGATGCCGGGCGCCGTTTTGCATTGGTGAGCTGATGATGAGCCTTGAAATTGCGCGCCCTTTCGCCCTGGTTGGCCTGCTGGCGCTCGCTGGATGTGGTGAGGCGAAGAAGGAAGCTGCGGTACCGCCGGCGCCTGAAGTTGGCGTCCTCGTTCTGAAGACGCGCGAGGCGCCGGTCTCCACGGTGTTGCCTGGCCGCGTCAACGCCTATCAGGTCTCGGAAGTGCGCCCTCAAGTCACAGGAATCCTGCAGAAGCGAAACTTCGTCGAGGGCTCGGAAGTGAAAGCCGGCGATCTTCTTTATGAGATCGACCCGGTTCAATATCAGGCTGCACTCGAAAGCGCGGAGGCTGCGGTTCTGAAGGCGCAGGCCAATCTCGTGAGTGTGCGGCTCAAGGCCGAGCGCAAGACCCAGTTGCTCAAGACCAATGCGGCCAGTCAGCAGGATGTCGATGATGCGGTCGCGACCTTCAAGCAGGGCGAAGCAGATTTGAAGGCTGCAGAGGCCAATCGCGATACCGCGGCAATCGCCCTGGATCGCACGAAGGTAACCGCCTCGATCTCCGGCCGCATTGGAAAGTCGTCGATCACGCCGGGTGCCCTGGTCACCGCGAGCCAGGCCAGTGCGCTGACCACGATCCAGCAACTCAATCCGATCTATGTGGATCTCGATCAATCGACCTCGGAGATGGAGCGCCTGCGCGCGCAGATTCAGAGCGGCCGGTTGAAACAGCCGGACGGCCGTGTCCAGATCGAGCTGTTGCTGGAGAACGGCAAGACCTACGATCAGAAAGGCAAATACAGCTTCACCGATTCCAGCGTGAATGAGGCGACGGGCTCGGTCAGCACCCGCGCCATCTTCGCAAATCAAAACCGGGCGCTATTGCCCGGCATGTATGTGCGTGCGCGCGTCGTGGCCGGTGTCGATCCCACCGCGATCATGATCCCGCAGCGTGCGGTGTCGCGTAATCCGCTCGGGCAGGCGACCGCCATGTTCATCGACAAGGACGGCAAGGTCGAGCAGCGTATCATCGAAGTCGCTCAGGCGATCGGCAATAACTGGCTCGTCGAACGCGGCGCCGCATCGGGCGATCGCGTGATCATCGACGGATTGCAGAAGGTCAAACCGGGCGCCAATGCCCGGACTGTCGAGGTGACCGTCGATCCCGCCACCGGCTTGACCCTTAATCTCGGCAAGCAGGCCGATGCGGGCTCCGACGCTGCACCCGCGGCCCGCAAGGAATAACGGATATGTCGCATTTCTTCATCAAACGCCCGATCTTTGCATGGGTCCTTGCGATCCTGATCATGTTCGGCGGCTTGCTAGCCATTCTCGGCTTGCCGATTGCCCAATACCCGCAGATCGCGCCGACAGTGATCACGATCTCCGCGACCTATCCGGGCGCCAATGCGCAAACGGCGGAGAATTCGGTGACCAAGGTCATCGAGCAGAACATGACCGGCGTCGACTATCTGCAATATATGTCGTCCTATTCGACCTCCACCGGCGCCGTGCAGATCTCGATCACCTTCAGCAACGAAGCCAATCCCGACATCGCGCAGGTACAGGTGCAGAACAAGCTGCAGCTTGCGATGCCGCTGCTCCCGCAAGTGGTGCAGCAGCAGGGCCTGCGCGTGGTGAAGTCGTCGTCGAGCTTCCTGATGGTTCTCGGCTTCGTCTCCGAGGACGGCAGCATGACCGCGAGCGACATTGCGGATTACGTGGCGAGTTCGATCAACGAACCGATCAGCCGCGTCTCTGGCGTCGGTCAGGTGCAGTTGTTCGGCGCCGAATATGCGATGCGGGTGTGGCTCGATGCCGACAAGCTCGCGAAATACAATCTGATGCCGGGTGATGTCACTGCGGCCATCCAGGCGCAGAATACTCAAGTCACGGCAGGCCAGCTCGGCGGTCTGCCGGCAGTCGATGGCCAGCAGCTCAACGCGACGATCACATCGCAGAGCCGCCTGCAGACCATCGAACAGTTCAACGACGTCATCCTGCGTACCAGCACGTCGGGCCAGACAGTTCGCATCAAGGACGTCGCCCGGGTCGAGCTTGGCTCCAAGAGCTATGACGCCGTCGCGCGCTACAATGGCAAGCCGGCTGCGGGCATGGGCATCAGCCTGGCAACCGGTGCCAACGCGGTGGCAACGTCGGAGAGCGTGAAGGCACGCATCAATCAGCTCACGGCGAATATGCCGGCGGGGCTGAAGGTGATCTATCCCTATGACACGACGCCATTCGTGAAACTCTCGATCGAGAAGGTCGTGCACACGCTGTTCGAGGCGATCGTGCTGGTCTTCATTGTGATGTTTGTGTTCCTGCAGAGCTGGCGGGCGACCATCATTCCTACGATTGCGGTGCCGGTGGTGCTGCTTGGCACCTTCGGGGTGCTGTCGATTGCCGGATATTCCATCAACACGCTGACCATGTTCGCGATGGTGCTGGCCATCGGCCTTCTCGTCGACGATGCCATCGTCGTGGTGGAGAACGTCGAACGCGTGATGGAGGAAGAGGGCCTGTCGCCGCGCGAGGCGACCGAGAAGTCCATGCACGAGATCACCGGCGCGCTGGTTGGCATCGGCGTCGTGCTGTCGGCCGTGTTCATTCCGATGGCTTTCTTCTCAGGTTCGGTCGGCATCATCTATCGGCAGTTCGCGCTCACCATCGTGTCGGCCATGGTGCTTTCCGTCTTGGTGGCGCTGATCCTGACGCCCGCGCTGTGTGCCACGATCCTGAAAAAGCCCGAAAAGAGTCATGGCCGGAAGCGCGGTTTCTTCGGCTGGTTCAATCGCAATTTCGATCGCACTGCCAATGGTTATGAGAAGACCACCGGCGCTGTCGTGCGACGGCCGGCGGTGGCCTTGATCGCTTTTGTCGCTGTCGTCGCCGGCATGGTTGTTTTGTTCGTGCGTTTGCCGAGCTCGTTCCTTCCGGATGAGGATCAGGGCACGCTTATCTCGCTGATTCAGCTGCCTGTTGGCGCCACCGCCGGCCGCACGCTCGATGTGATCAAGCAGGTCGAACATCAATTCATGGAGAATGAGAAGGACACTGTGCAGGGCGTGTTCGCCGTGCGCGGTTTCAGCTTTGCTGGTCAGGGTCAGAATGTCGGCCTTGCTTTCGTCAGCCTGAAACCGTTTGCCGAACGTGCGGATCATGCCAAGTCGGCGCAGGCCATTGCGGGGCGTGCGATGGCCGTATTCTCCAAGATTCGTGATGCGATGGCCTTCACCGTGTTGCCGCCGTCGCTGCCGGGCTTCGGCAATGCCAGCGGCTTTGACTTCTATCTGCAGGACTCCGGCGGGGCCGGCCACGAGGAACTGCTGAAGACCCGTAATCAACTTCTTGGACAGCTCGCAGGCGACAAACGCATTGCGCAGTCGCGGCCGAACGGACAGGACGATACGCCGCAATTCAACCTTGATATCGACCAGCCGAAAGCCACGGCGCTCGGCATCAATCTGACCGATCTCAACACGACGCTGTCGGCGGCGTGGGGCGGCTCCTATGTCAACGACTTCATCGACCGCGGCCGCGTGAAACAGGTCTACGTCCAGGGCGACGCACCATTCCGGATGGGCACGACTGACATCGGCAGATGGTATGTGCGCAACAATTCGGGATCGATGGTACCATTCACAGCTTTCGCGAGCGAACGCTGGAGCTACGGCTCCCCGCGTCTCGAGCGCTATAATGGTGTGGCGGCCGTGCAGATCCAAGGGCAGGCGTCACCCGGCACGAGTTCGGGCACCGCGATGACCGCGGTCGACGAGCAGATGAAGAAATTGCCAGCCGGCTATACGCATGAATGGACCGGACTGTCGTTTCAGGAGCGGCTGACCGGCAGCCAGACACTGTATCTCTATGCAATCTCGGTTTTGATCGTGTTCCTTTGCCTCGCGGCCCTCTATGAGAGCTGGTCGATTCCCTTCGCCGTGATGCTGTCCGTGCCGATCGGCATCCTTGGAGCGCTGGCGGCGGCCACAATGTTCGGGCAGGCCAACGACGTCTATTTCCAGGTCGGCCTGCTCACGACCATAGGCCTGTCCGCGAAGAACGCGATTCTGATCGTCGAATTTGCGATCGAGCAGCAGGCGGCGGGAAAGTCGCTGGTCGAGGCGACGTTGCACGCAGCAAGGCAGCGTCTGCGGCCGATCCTGATGACTTCGCTGGCATTCGTTCTCGGCGTGTTGCCGCTGGCGATGGCGACCGGCGCCGGCTCGGCCAGCCAGAATGCCATCGGCATCGGCGTCGCGGGCGGCATGGTCACCGCGACGGTGCTGGGCATCTTCTTCGTGCCGGTTCTTTACGTGCTGGTGCAGCGCCTGTTTCCGGGCCGCAAGAAGGACGAGAAGGGGCAGGCGCATGAGCACGCGCTGGCATCGCCGGCGGAGTAATCGCGCCGCTCACGACCGGAAGTCATGGTTGTCCGCGATGACGGGCGCCAGCTGTCCAGCTTATAGCGGTCACCCGGCTTTTCCGGTTATCCTCCCGACAAAATGAGAGGGATGGAAACAGATGCCGCAGCCTTCGGGTGACCGCCACGTGATCGACGACCCCACCGGCAAGGCGAGTGCGGCGCGTTTTGCGGAAACAATTCGGCCGCGGCTGTCGGTGCCTTTGGTCGCGGCGCCGATGTTCCGCGTGTCGGGCCCGGATCTCGTCATTGCGGCCTGCAGGGCCGGTGTGATCGGCTCGTTTCCAACCGCCAATTGCCGGACCGACGAAGAACTCGATAGCTGGATAGCGCGCATTCTCGGAGCGCTCGGGCCGGGCGACGCACCGCTTTGCCCCAATCTCATCATCCGCCGCGAGAGCTTGCAGGATGATCTTGCCACGGTGATCCGGCATCGCTGCGAGATGGTGATCACCAGCGTGGGGCCGCCAGACGCCGTCGTCGCGCCGCTGCACGACGCAGGCTGCATGGTCTTTGCCGATGTCGCCTCGATCCGTCATGCGAAGAAGGCCATCGCCGCCGGTGTCGATGGGCTCGTCTTGCTGACCGCGGGTGCCGGCGGGCAGACCGGCTGGGTCAATGGTTTTTCCTTCGTCCGTGCGGTTCGCTCATTTTATGAAGGACCGGTTGTCCTGGCCGGTGGTGTCTCCGACGGCCAGGCGGTGTTTGCTGCCGAGGTGCTGGGCTGTGATCTCAGCTACATGGGCACGAAATTCATCGCGACCCAGGAAAGCATGGCGGTGGATGAGTACAAGCAGATGCTCGTCACCTCCGAACTCGATGACTTGCTGCTGTCTCGGGCTTTCACCGGCCTGGAAACCAATACGCTGGTTCCCTCGATTGTCGCGGCGGGGCTCGATCCGAAAGATTTGCCGACAGACATGACCAGGGAGCGCGCCGATGCGCTCTACGGCCGGCAAGCGACGTCGGGGGTCAAGCGATGGCGCGACGTCTGGAGCGCAGGCCACTCTGTCTCAGGTGTTGCTGCAATTGAGCCCGTAGCGACGCTGGTCGCCCGCACGCGCGATGAGTATGAGACGGCGCGTCAACGACACGGCGTTCGCCAGAGGGGCTAGCGCGCTAGGAGTGAAGCATCCGCGCCCGGCGCAAGGTTTCGGAAGGCAATTCTGCAAAGTGGCGCTTGTAGCCGAGCGAGGAGCGCGGGGCGCGCGGGAACTGCGTGTCGATCTGCACGGTTGGGTTGCGGCGCGATATCGTGTTCGCGGTGGCGACTGCCGGTATCATTATTGTGGTGACGGCTACCGCGCTGTCGATTCACAGGTTAAACCACACGGCATCCCCGCGCGCCTGGGGGCCGATCTGCTCGGCGCTCGACCGCATCTCTCCCGTCTCATCGCGCGATCCGCGTGGGGCGGCTTCGTACCGATAGAGGACCCTCATGCGTGATTTCATGGCCGTTGCCCGTTCCGTTGCCGTTGCCGAACACGGGATGGCCGCAACCTCGCATCCGTTGGCGACGCTGGCTGCGGTGGAGATGCTGAAGTCCGGCGGTAATGCTATCGATGCGGCATTGGCCGCGGTCGCCGTGCAATGCGTGGTCGACCCTGCGATGACCGGCATCGGCGGTGACTGTTTTGCGCTTTATTCGCCGAAAGGCGGCGCGCCGATCGCGCTGAACGGCTCCGGCCGCACCCCTGCCAGAATCGATTCCGAGAAATATGCGGCGTCCGGCGCCCGCGACATTCCCGAGACCTGCGTCGAGACCGTCACCGTGCCCGGTGCCATCGATGCCTGGTGCACACTCAGCAAGGATCATGGCTCCAAGTCGTTAGCCGATGTCTTTGCAGCGGCCATCGACGCCGCCGAGAATGGCTTTCTCATCACCCCGCGCGTGTCGGCCGACTGGGCCAAATGGCGTCGCAAGCTGGAACTGCACCCCGACGCGACCGCGCAATACCTGCCGGGCGGTCATGCGCCCGCGGTTGGCGACAAGCGCGTCCAGCCTGCGCTCGCTGCTACCCTGCGCCGGGTCGCGCGCGAAGGCCGCAACGGTTTCTACCAGGGCCAGGTGGCCGACGACATCATCACCACGCTGCGCGCTGTCGGCGGCGCGCATGAGGCCGACGATTTCAATGAGCAGCGTTCCGACTATGTGACGCCGATTTCAGCCAATTATCAGGGTTATGACGTCACCGAATGTCCTCCGAACGGGCAGGGCCTTGCGGCGCTGATGATCCTGCGCATCCTTGCCGGCTACGACATCAAGAACCTGAGCGAAGCCGACCGCATCCATGTGCTGGCCGAAGCGACCAAGGCGGCATATCGCACCCGCGATGCCTATTTCTGCGATCCGGCTGTCGCCAAGACCGATGTCGAGCGCTTCCTGTCCGAGAAGTTCATCGGCGACCTCCGCGCCAAGATCGATATGAAGAAGGCGTCACCGGAGGAGGAGTGGGATTCCGTCATCCACAAGGACACGGTGTATCTCACCGTGGTCGATCGCGACCTTAATGCGGTGTCACTGATCAATTCGCTGTTCGGTCCGTTCGGCAGCGGCATCTATGCGAAGAAGTCCGGCGTGCTTCTGCATCACCGCGGCTGGAGCTTCCGCGCCAAGCCAGGCCATGTGAATTCGCTCGGCCCGCGTAAGCGGCCGATGCACACGATCATCCCGGGCATGCTGATGAAGGATGGCCGCGCGGTGATGCCGTTCGGCGTGATGGGTGGTCATTATCAGGCCACCGGCCATGCGCAATACATCTCAAATGTGCTCGACCTGAAGATGGACATCCAGGAGGCCGCAGAGGCTGCGCGTTCGTTTGCGACCAACAATGTGCTGCAGGTCGAAAACACGATCCCGGAGGCGGTGCGCAACGAACTCGCGGCGCGCGGCCACAAGCTGCAGGTGATGGATGCCGGCATTGGCGGCGCACAGGCGATCCAGATCGATTATCAGCGCGGCGTATTGCTTGGCGCCTCGGATCACCGCAAGGACGGCATGGCGCTTGGTTTCTGATCGATCAGGACAAGGCGCGATGGCGAGCTTCGGGCCCCGTCGCGCCTTGACTGACCTGGAATTCGCCGGTCTTCAACGCCGGTGAGCTCGGGTTCTCGGGATCCAGCGGCAAGTCCAGTGTGAACCGTGCGCCTTGCCGCGGTTGGCTGGCCAGATCGATTTGCCCCTTCAGGGTAGATACGACCAGATTGAAGACGATGTGCAGGCCGAGGCCGGTGCTGCCTTTGTCGCGCCGTGTCGTGAAAAACGGATCGAAAACTTTCGACAGATCGTCCGGCGGAATGCCGTCGCCATTGTCAGCCACGACGACGCGCATGTTGCTATCATCCAGCCGCGAGACGGTAAGCTCGATCACGCCGGTGCGGCCATCGGGAAAGCCGTGGACCGCCGCATTCAGTGCGAGATTTCGAATAACCTGCGCGAGGGCACCGGGATAGGTGTCCGCCACGATGCCGTCCTCGCATATCACGCGAACCGTGTGGCCTCTGCGATCGAGCAAGGGCTGCAGCGTGCTCATGACTTCACCGAGCCAATCACGCATCTCGAACGCGCGGCGTTCCTGGTTGGCTTCGTCAGTCGCGACTTGTTTGAAGCTATGGACCAGGTCCGCAGCCCGCCGATGATTGTCGAACAGCAGCTTCATGCCTTCACTGAGCCGCGCGATGCTCCGCGTGAGCGCGGAGCGCCGGACCTGACCGGATTCGATCGTGGCAGTCAGCATCTTCAGCTCGCCTTCGAGGGCAGTCGCGGTGGTCAGGGCGACGCCAAGCGGTGTGCTGACTTCATGCGAGACGCCGGCGACCAGTTGACCGAGTGACGCCAGCTTCTCGGCCTGCACCAGCTGCCCCTGCGTATTCTGTAGTTCGACCAGCGCGGCAACCGAGCGCTCTTTTTCATCCTGCAGCGCCAGCGATGTCTGGAACTGACGCCGTGCCTGAAATTCCCGTGCACCGACCGCATAGAGCGAGAGCACATAGGCAAAGCCGATCTCAAAATTATTGATGAAGCGCAGGCCGTCCGTCAAATAGGTCGCAAAGGTTTGGCAGTAAATGAAGCATGCCCATGTGGTGATGCAGAAAACCGTCAGCGCCGGGAGGCGAAGCGGCAGCAGCGTCGAGACGAACAGGATCACGATGATCATTCCGGCCGTGGAGTGTTCGTAGCCGCGGTCGATGAACAGATAGATGATGCTGAGGACGCAGCCCGGCACCACGCAATAGAGCAGATAGATTGGCTCCGCCCAGCGGTGCGTGCGCGGCAGAAACAACGCTGCGGTGAGGGGCAGCAGAACGATGGCGGCGACCGCGGCGCGAATGGCGAGTGTCGTTGTCCATGCGACGGGATCGAGGATCCGGTCCCAGATCGCGAACGCGCAATAGACGATTGCACCGAGCACCATCGCAGCCTGGGCGCGGCGGCGTTCTCCGAGCGCAAAGCATCGGACAAAACTTGCTTCCTGCTCAGGGTCCTCGAAGCGCAGGCCGAATTTGATCAACAGGTCGTTCATGAGGCCAGCTGTGCCCGGTCGTCTGCACTTGATCGGCGCCAGAGATCTGGCGGCGGGTCGCTCGGTACTTGGGAGATGTCGTTTGGCAGGTTGCCGGGACGGCTTCATCTACCAGAAATTGGGACGTTCGAAACGCCTAAGCACTACCGAATGGCGGCAGTACAAGCACGCGGAAAGTGAAGGAGGCGGAGGCTTCTTGGCATCGTCAGTGTGGAAACGGCGAGTGGGCGTTGCTGGTTGTTTCTCGGACTCGCAGGTTTGGCGGATATGACAGGCAAGCGGCGCAGTCTTTGCTACGGGGACGCTCTCGGAGCCGTTCGTCATCGATGACCTGGAACTGTCGGTTGGCGCCAGCGTCGGCATTACTATTGGCCGCGACGGTGACGATCCGTGCGACCTCACGCCTGCTGCCGACAGGGCGCTTTACGCATCGAAAGCCAGCGGTCGAAACCGCGTGATCTTTGCCAAGTCGGTGGATGCCGGGACAATTGCGCGGGCTGGCTAGCGTCCACGCAATGAGCGTGGGCTGACCGCGCCGGATGAGATTTCCACAAGATCAGACAAACTGAGAGCGCATCGGCGGGATCGGCGCGAGCGGATTGACAAGCATCGGATTTGTAATGTTATAACATAACAAATAAGAAGAGCCTGATGTCCCATACCCTCAAAAGACTGTTCGATCTCGATGCAAAAACTCCCCGTCACAGTCTTGTCCGGCTTCCTCGGGGCTGGAAAGACAACTTTGCTGAACCACGTGCTGAACAACCGTCACGGCCTGAAAGTGGCAGTGATCGTGAACGACATGAGCGAGGTGAACATCGATGCGGACCTGGTTCGTGATGGCGGTGCCAACCTGTCACGGACGGATGAGAAGCTGGTCGAGATGACCAATGGCTGCATTTGCTGCACGCTGCGTGACGATCTGCTGAAAGAAGTGCGGGCGCTCGCCGAAAGCCGGCGGTTCGATTACCTGCTGATCGAATCCACCGGAATTGCGGAGCCGCTGCCGGTGGCCGCGACCTTCGATTTCCGCGACGAGAACGGCGACAGCCTCTCCGATGTGGCGCAGCTCGATACCATGGTGACGGTGGTCGATGCGGTGAACCTGTTGAAGGACTATTCCTCGACCGACTTCCTGCAGGACCGCGGCGAGGCGCTCGACGGTGACAAGCGAACGCTGGTGGACCTGCTGGTAGAGCAGATCGAATTCGCTGATGTCGTGGTGCTCAACAAGGTCAATGACGCGACGCTTGAGCAATGCAACAGCGCGCGCAAGATCATCTGTGCACTCAATCCCGATGCGGACATCATCGAAGCAAGCTTTGCCAATGTACCGTTCGACCGTGTGCTTGATACCGGCCGCTTTGATTTTGAAAAAGCGCAACAGCATCCGCTCTGGCACAAGGAACTGTATGGTTTCGCCGACCACGTGCCCGAAACCGAAGAATATGGCGTGACGAATTTTGTCTATCGCGCGCGGCGACCGTTCGATCCCGTGAAGTTTCAGGCCTTCCTGCGTGAGAGCTGGGCCGGCGTGATCCGCAGCAAGGGGCATTTCTGGCTGGCGACGCGGCCACAATGGGTCGGCGAACTCAGCCAGGCGGGCGCCATCGTGCGCACCGAGGGCATGGGATTCTGGTGGGCCAATGTCCCCGCCGATCGCTGGCCGGACGATCCGTATTGGCGGCAGTCGCTGAAGAAGAACTGGAACGAGATCTATGGCGATCGGCGTCAGGAGATCGTCTTCATCGGTTCCGACATGGATGAGAGCGATATCCGCCGCCGGCTCGATGCCTGCCTCGTGCCTGGAAAGCCCGGCATGGATATCGCCGGATGGGCGAAGCTCGCGGATCCGTTTCCGGCGTGGAAGCGAGCCGACGAGATGGCGTCTTCGTGACGCGTCAAATCGCCGTCAGCGCCGCGTGACGGAGCACCTGAAAACGCGATGTCGCACTGGTCTGGCGGAACAGGCCGATACGGTCGATCTGCAGCGCGGTGAGGTCGAGTATCGCGAATCTCTGCCGTAGCATCGCCAGTACGGACGCGCCGCGTTCCGTCGGAAGCCGTCCGGTCAGCGTCATGTGAAAGCGAAAATCATCGCCCACATAGGGATAGCCGAAACGATCCAGCTGCTCGACCTGCCGCAGCGTGAGGTTCTCCGGCTTGCGACGCGCACGGTCTTCCGGCGTCATTGGCGCGCGAAACACCTCGAACCCCTCGACACAGGCCTGCGCCAGTGCGGAAAGTTCGGCAGACGGAGCATCCGGCACGACTGCCGTGAAGCCGCTGATGATGCGCACCACCGGCACGATGTCCGGGATGGCACGGGGCGTCCGGGCGAAGTCATCGAAGGCCGCGATCAGGTCGTCTTCGGTGGTGTCAGGCGTCAGCGAGAACGGCGCCTTCAGCGTGGCGTGAAAGCCGTATTTGCGCGGGTCCTTGATCAGCGCCGGCCAGTCCGGCGCATGCATGATGAGATCGCCGGGAACCAGGACGTCATTGCCGGTGAAGGGATCGTAGCCGAGGATTTCGGCGCCGAAACGGCAAAGGGCACTGTCGGTGTCGGGGGCGTAATAGATCGCGTAGCGCGGGAATTCAGTCATGGCCGCACAATAAAGCCGCGTTACGCCGCGGCAATAGCTTTGCGTTGCATGGCACGCGCCGGCTGCAGGCGCGCGGCATCGGTGAGATGCACGAGCTTGCCTTTTACGATCACGGCGACGATCCGTGGTCGCAGCGCGATGCTGTCATCTACGAGCAGCAAATCCGCGCGGCGCCCGCCCGCGATCTCGCCACGGTCGGTGAGCCCGGCGGCCCTCGCTGGTGCTGACGAGATTAGCGCCCAGGCCGGCGGCAGCGACAGGATGCCGTCCTGAACCAGCCGGAACGCGGCCAGCAGTTGCGCGGGATAATAATAGTCGGAGGCGAGAATCGAGCAGAGGCCCTTGGCGATCATGTCGGATGCCTTGGTCCAGCCGGTATGGCTGCCGCCCCGCACCACATTGGGTGCGCCGAATACGATGAAGTCGCCGGCCGCGGCCGCGGCTTGCGCGGTCTCCTCGTTGATCGGAAATTCAGCGATATCGACGCCGAGCCTGCGGAAGTCATCGCGCATCGCAGGCGTCGCGTCGTCATGAGAGAGCGTCGGCACTCCGGCAGCATTCGCCGCTTTGGCGAGGCGCGCGATCGAGGCCGGCACTTCGTCGGTGCGCGACAGCACGCGTTCGACCAGCTGATCGAAGGCTTCGCTGGTGAGGCCGGTGCGTTCCACCATACGGGCGCGCTTCGCCGGCCTTGAGATGCCGGCGATGTCCATGTGATCGTTGAAGGCGAGCAGATCTATGCGACCGGCCTGCAGCCAACCCAGGATCTCGTCTTCCGCGTCGAGGTTGAACGTCTCCTGCCGGAGATGGAAGCGCGTGTCGGAGGCGAGCTTTGGCCGCAGCGTCTCGATGGCATCCAGCAGCTTGCGGGCGTTCTCTGCGCCGCGCAGGCCGGGCTCCCAGGACCATGTGGTGCCGTGAAACACCGTGGTGATGCCATTGGCGATAGCCTGCCGGTCGCTGTCGATCAGCGCGACATCGACAGGGAAATCGACGCCGGGGCGTGGCATGAGCTGTCGCTCGAAGGCATCGCCATGCAGGTCGACGATCCCCGGCAGCACCAGCAGGTCGGAGGCATCGAGGCCGAGCGCGCCGTGGGTCGCATCCGACCCGATGTCAGCGATCACACCGTCTGCAATCTGCAGCGAGGTCTCGGCGATGTCCTGGCCGAGCAAAGTGCGTCCGCCGTCGATGAAGATATCCGTCATGTCACCGCCATCTGCCTGGGCGCCTTGACGCCTTTATATTTGCTGAGGAAATCCTCGACCGGGAGCTTGCGGAAATCCGGCAGCGCCTGTCGCAGCATCTCATGGTCCCAGTCCCACCAGGCGAGCTCCATCAGCCCGTCTTCCACGGTTTCCGAAAATCGCCGCCGCACCGGCCGGGCCGGATTGCCGGCGACAATCGTATAGGGGGCGACGTCCTTGGTCACAATGGCGCCGGCGGCAATCACCGCGCCGGTACCGATCTGACGGCCCGGCAGCACGATGGCGCCATGGCCGAGCCAGACATCGTGGCCGATCGTGCAATGATGCTCGCGTCGCCAGGCAAAGAAGTCGGCGTCGTCGCTTTCGCCGGGGAAGTAGGCACTGGCGCGATAGGTGAAGTGCGCCTGCGTCGCCCGGTGCATCGGGTGATTGCCGGGATTGATCCGGATCATGGCCGCAATCGAGCAGAATTTTCCGATCGTCGTGTAGGTGATCTGGCCGTCATTCACGACATATGAATAGTCGCCCATCGTCACTTCGTGGAGGATCGTGCGCGCGCCGACTTCGGTATAGGCGCCGAGCTCGGTGTCGACGAGTTTCGCGGTTGGATCGACCGCTGGCGTGAGCGAGAGTTGTTTGCCGGCCATGTGACGCTCGTGCGACGGAAGAGGGATGCGGAGGTGATGAAGAGGGTGCGCGCTGTCGCGCTGGGACCTCTTCGGTCGGTTTCGTGACGGTGTCGTGACATCAGCATGAATTCGGGCGTGTTTTTCCCGCAAGGAGGATAACCCGTATGCGCAGGGCACATGTCACATCACTGTTAAACGCGGGCGTTACCGGTGGCGATGTCTGTTGTCATTGGAGTGCCTCATGCTGGTGGTGGATAAGCTGACGTGCCGTTTCGGCGCCAAGGCTGCCGTCGATAACGCGTCCTTCGAGATCAAGCCTGGCGCCTTCGTCGGGGTGATCGGTCGTTCAGGCGCCGGCAAGTCGACCATGCTGCGCATGATCAATCGTCTGGCGGAGCCGACCGATGGGCGCATCATGTTCGATGGCGTCGATGTCACCGCACTCAAGGGCCGCGATCTGCGCAAGTGGCGCGCGCGCTCTGCCATGATCTTCCAGCAATTCAATCTCGTCGGCCGTCTCGATGTGCTGACCAATGTACTGATGGGCCGCCTGGCCGAGATGCCGCAGTGGCGCTCGCTGACCCAGATGTGGCCCGAGGACGATCGCGCGCTGGCGATGTCGGCGCTGGAACAGTTCGACATGGCCCAATACGCCTCGCAGCGCGCCGACCAGCTCTCCGGTGGCCAGCAGCAGCGCGTCGCGATCGCCCGGGCGCTGGTACAGCAGCCCGATATCATCCTCGCGGACGAGCCGATCGCGTCACTGGATCCGCGCAACACCCGCATCGTCATGGATGCGCTGCTGCGCATCAACAAGCACTTCGGCATTACCGTGATGTGCAACCTGCATTCGCTCGATCTGGCACGCACCTATTGCGATCGCCTGATCGGTATGTCCGCCGGCCGCGTCGTGTTCGACGGTGCGCCGTCTGCGCTTACCGAACATATCGCCCGCGAACTCTACGATCTCGAAGCTGACGAGGTGATGGGATCGGCGCATATGCCGACGCCCGCCCGCGTTCCCGAATACGGTGTTGCTGCCGTCGCGTGATTGCAGTGCGTTGAAATTATCGTGGTAACGTCATCGTAACGATGGCATCGCCGCGATAGACGCGCCTTCTGCCAAGAAAACGTTTCACCTCAGATCAAAACAGGGATTGTCATGATCAACCGTCGCTCCATTCTGCTCAGCGCTGCTGCGCTGGCCTTCGTCGCCACCTCGGCTTCGGCCCAGGACTACAAGGCCAAGTATCCGGAACTGACCTTCGCCGTCGTTCCCGCCGAGAACGCCTCGGGCGTCACCGAGCGATGGGCGCCGTTCGTCGCTTACCTGTCGAAAGAACTCGGCGTGAAGGTCAACCTGCGCATCGCCAATGACTACGCAGCGGTCATCGAAGGCCAGCGCTCCGGCAATATCCAGATCGCCAGCTATGGTTCGGCCTCGTTCGCCCGCGCCCGCCTGACCGGCGTGCAGACCGATGCCTTCGCCAACGACATCAACATCGATGGTTCAACGGGCTATTACTCGGTGTTCTTCGTCAAGGCGTCGAGCCCGTACAAGTCGGTCGACAATCTGAAGGGCAAGAATCTCGGCCTCGTCGATCCGAATTCGACCTCGGGCAACAACGTCCCGCGCTTCGAGCTGGACAAGATGGGCATCTCGGACGCGGACAGCTATTTCAGCAAGGTCGTGTTCACCGGCAGCCACGAGAACGCCATGCTCGCGCTGTCGCAGGGCACCGTCGACGTCGCCGCCAACCAGTGGACCAACGACAACGACTCGACGCTGCAGCAGATGATCACCAAGGGCATGCTGAAGAATGCCGACGGTTCAGTGATGAAGAAGGATGACTTCCGCATCATCCACAAGTCGGCCCCGATCATCAACGGCCCCTATGCCTATAGCTCGGCACTGCCGGAAGACCTGAAAGCGGCCATCGCCAAGGCCTTCACCGACGCGCCGACCAAGGACAAGGCTGCGTTCGACAAGCTGTCGGACGGCCAGAAAAAGGGCTTCCACGCCGCGACCACCAAGGATTGGGACGCCACCATCGACCTGATCAAGTTCGTCGACGCGCTTCGCAAGAAGAAGGCATCGTAGGTATCTGCAATGGACAGGAGCCGGATCAGCAATGGTCCGGCTCCTTTTCTGTGTGGAACGCTGCGGTCTCTTCCCTCGGCCCGCCTAGCGAAGCTCTGCTTCGCCGGGCGGGGAGAGGGTGGCTTCGCGAAGCGAAGACGGGTGAGGGGGAGCCAGCGAGTGAAACACTGGCTCCCCCTCACCCGAAGCCTCGCTAACGCTCGGCTCCGACCTCTCCCCGTAAGCGGGGAGAGGTTATCCTGAGCGCAGCGCTCTGACGGTATGTTACTTTCATAGGCACAACCTTTCATGTCCGCCGCCGTTTCCATCCTTCCGGCTCCGCAGCTTGCTGCGCTGAACGAGGCCTATCGCAAGTCGGTGGCACGCCGGCGGTTGCGTACTCTGTTCGTTGTGGCGGCCTGCTTTGCAGCGCTTTTCGTCGCGGCGCTCGGTGCAGAGGTCAATCTCAGGACCTTCATCGAGAAGATCGGCAATTTCGGCAGCTATTTCGATCGCATTTTCACGCTTGAAGCCGGCACGCGGGTCTGGACCGACGTCAACGAATGGTTCTGGGGCTGGAAGAAGTGGCTGTCGCTGCTCGGCGAGACCGTGCTGATCAGCTATGTCGGCACGCTGATCGGTGCCGTGCTGGCCTTCGGGCTGAATTTTCTCGCCGCCGAGAACACCGCGCCGTCAGCGCCGCTGCGCTTTGCCGTGCGCCGTTTCATGGAGTTCTGCCGCACCGTGCCGGATATCGTGTTCGCGCTGATCTTCGTCATCGCTTTCGGCCTCGGCCCAATGGCCGGCGTGCTGGCGATTGCGATCCACTGCATCGGCGCGCTCGGCAAGCTCTATGGCGAGATCGTCGAGAATATCGACATGAAGCCGGTGGAAGGCATTCGTTCGACCGGCGCGGGCTGGGTCGACAGCATGCGCTTTGCAGTGCTGCCGCAGGTTGCGGCGGGCTTTGCCAGCTACACGCTGCTGCGCTTCGAGATCAATGTGCGCGGCGCCTCCGTGATGGGCTTCGTCGGCGCCGGTGGCATAGGTCAGGAGCTCGTCGTTGCTGTCAGAAAGTTCTACTATTCCGATGTCAGCGCAATCCTGCTGATGATCATCGTCACGGTCTTCATCATCGACATCGGCACCGGCTGGCTGCGCGGCCGTCTGTTCGGCAAGGAAGCCAGATCATGAGCAGGCAGCCTGATATCAACACGCCAGAACTACGCGCGCGCTATCCTGATGTATTCGATCGCCCGATGGCCTCGCGCGCCGGTGTGCCCGCCATCCTGGTCGCGGCGCTGGCATTGTTCATCTTCGGGCTCAATGAACTCGATTTCTCGCCGGCGCGGATGTGGACCGGCCTGCGCGAACTCGGCTGGATCACCATGATGATGATTCCGCCAAATCCCGGTTCGTCGCTGCCTGCCTATCTGCAGGCGATGGGCGAGACGCTGTCGATCGCGCTGCTCGGCACGACCCTCGCAGCCGTGTTCGCGCTGCCGGTCAGCCTGCTCGCGGCACGCAATGTCATTCCGTCAGCATGGCTACGCTTCCCGGTCCGGCGTTTTCTGGATTCGATCCGCGGCGTCGATACGCTGATCTGGGCGCTGGTCTGGATCAACGTTGTCGGTCTCGGTCCCTTTGCCGGCGTGCTGGCGATCGCGATTTCGGATTTCGGCGCGTTCGGCAAATTGTTTTCGGAGGCTATTGAGGCTGCCGACAAGAAGCAGGTCGAAGGCATCCGCGCCTCCGGTGGCAGTGCGCTACACGAAATTCGCTTCGGCCTGATGCCGCAGGTGCTGCCGGTCATCGCTGGCCAGGTACTGTATTTCATCGAGTCCAATACGCGCTCCGCCACCATCATCGGTATCGTTGGTGCCGGCGGTATCGGTCTTCAGCTCGCCGAGCAGATCCGCGTGCTGGAATGGCAGAAGGTCTCGTTCCTGATCCTGATGATCCTGGTCGCGGTGGCGACCATCGACTGGATTTCCAGCCGACTGCGCTTTGCCATCATCGGTCGCCGCGCGGTGGCGTGACGCGAACGCAATAGCCCTAGGATGGGTAGAGCGTCTTCGCGAAACCCATCATTCCATCGTTGCGGAACATTCGGCCGATGGGTTTCGCGCCGGCGCTTGGCGCCTGCGCTCTACCCATCCTACAGGTCGAGCGACTACGCGGCCGCCTTGTGGCGCTCCTGCTCGGCCTTGAACAGTTCGAACTCTTCAGCCACCGCGCGTACGATACTTGGGCGTTCGCGCAGGCGCTTGTGATAGGCCTTGATCGCCGGCCAGTTGTTCAGATCAATTTCCGGCAATACCATCGTCCAGTTCAGCACTGTGACGAGATAAGCGTCCGCGACGCTGAACCTGTCGAGCAGGAAGTCGCGTCCGGTGAGATGGTTATCGAGATAGGTCAGCCGCGACTGGCCGTTCTGCAGCGTATAGGCCTTCATCTCGGGCGGCGCCTTCCTGGCGAGCAGCGGCACGAAAAAACCCTTGTGCAGTTCGGTACCGATGAAGCAGAGCCATTGCTGCAGCCGTGACCGCTCCAGGCCCGACCCGGCCGCGATCGGTGATTGCGGGAAGTGATCGGCGACATGCTGCAGGATCGCGGCATTCTCGGTGAGGATCGCGCCATCGTCGGTGCGCAGCGTCGGCACCAGCCCCAGCGGGTTCACGTTGCGGAAATCCGAACCGTCGCTGCGAACCTCCTTGCTCAGCGGGTCGACCTCGAGGAACCGCGCGGCACTGCCGGCCTCCGCCTCATACAGCGCGATACGTGTCGCCATCGAACAGGCCATCGGGGAGAAATACAGATCCATTGGAAGCCTCCTGAGCTGACGGACCGTTGCTGTCGACCCGTTGGTTGATTTTCGTACCGTCTCGCATAATATAAATCCGGTCAAGGAATTTAATGCGAAATGGTACAAAAAAAGAATCGCCCCACTGTCGCGGCGAAGCCGGAAGTGGCCGCCGAGCCGAAGCGGCGGGGGCGGCCGCGAGCCTATGCGCCCGATGTGGCCATCGGCCAGGCGCTGGCTCTTTTTCGTAAAGGTGGCTTCGCGGCGACGTCGCTCGATGAGCTCAGCGAGGTCACCGGCATGAACCGGCCGTCGCTCTATGGTGCCTTCGGCGACAAGCGCGCGCTCTATATCAAGAGCTATCAGCGCTACCGCGAAGACTACACCGTCAAGGTGCTCGAGATTTTCAAGGCCGATATCGACATCCGGGAACGGCTGCGCCGGTTCTACGACGCGGCGCTCGACATTTACACGACAGGCGATACCGCGCCGCGCGGCTGTTTTGCCGTGATGACGGTGGCCTCCGATGCGATCGCCGATCCGGAGATCAGCGCGCTGATGCGCGAGAATTTTGTCGAGCTCGATGACGCTTTCGGCTGGTGTTTCAGGACCGCCGTCACGCGCGGTGAGCTGCCTGAGACGATCGATATTCCGACGCTGTCGCAACTGGCATCAGCGACGTTGAACATGCTCTCGATCCGCTCCCGCGCCAGTGTTCCGCGCGCAGAGCTGGAGGCATTTGTGCAAAAGGCAGTCGGCCTGTTGTGCCAGTCCCCCGCTTAGCGGATTTCACGCCGCGCTCCCAACAATAATTTCCGCTATCCTGTCGGCATCGCACGATGCCGACCGTCTTTCATTCAAGGAGACCCCATGCTTTACGCCATCCTTTGCTACCATGATGAAGCCGTTGTCGGCGGCTGGTCGAAAGATGAAGACGACGCCGTGATGGCGAAGCTCGCCGTCGTGCACGGCAAGCTCGCACAGCAGGGCCGGCTTGGCCCCGTGGCGCGGCTGTTGCCTACCACCGCGGCGACCACGCTGCGCAAGGACGAACCGCCCGTTGTGCTGGACGGTCCCTTCGCTGAAACCAAGGAACAGTTGCTCGGCTTCTATGTCGTCGAGGCGGAAAATCTCGATGGCGCGCTAGAGATTGCGCAGGACCTTGGCCGTGCCAATCCCGGCGGCGCCTATGAGATCCGACCCATTGGCGTATTTCACGGAGCGTTCCAGCCATGACCGATGTCGCCTGGATTGATGCGGCGCTGACCTCGGCGCGTCCCCAGGCGCTTGGCGCGCTGCTGCGCTATTTCCGCAATCTGGACACGGCGGAGGAGGCGTTCCAGAACGCCTGCCTGCGCGCACTGAAGACCTGGCCGCAGAATGGGCCGCCGCGCGATGCGGCGGCGTGGCTGATCATGGTCGGCCGCAACGTGGCGATCGACGATATCCGCCGCGGCGCGAAGCAGCAGCCGCTGCCCGAGGACGACCACGCGATATCCGATCTGGACGATGCCGAAAGCGAGTTGGCCGAACGTCTCGACGGATCGCATTATCGCGACGATATCCTGCGGCTGCTGTTCATCTGCTGCCATCCGCAGCTCCCGGCGACGCAGCAGATCGCGCTCGCGCTGCGCATCGTGTCGGGTCTGACGGTGAAGCAGATCGCCCGAGCCTTTCTTGTGTCTGATGCCGCAATGGAGCAGCGCATCACCCGCGCCAAATCTGCCGTCGCCAAGGCCAATGTGCCGTTCGAGACGCCCGGCGCGCCGGAGCGCTCCGAGCGCCTCGCTGCCGTGGCCGCGATGCTCTATCTGATCTTCAACGAGGGCTATTCGGCGTCGGGCGACAGTATCGACTTGCGCGCGCCGCTCTGTGAGGAGGCGATCCGCCTGGCGCGGCTGCTGCTGAAGTTGTTTCCGACCGAGCCGGAAATCATGGGCCTCGCAGCGCTCATGCTCCTGCAATATGCCCGTTCGGCGGCGCGCTTCGATGCCAATGGCGCGCTGGTGCTGCTCGACGATCAGGACCGCACGTTGTGGAACGGCAAGATGATCGCCGAGGGCCTGGCGTTGATCGACAAGGCGATGCGCCATCGCCGCACCGGCGCCTATCAGATCCAGGCTGCCATTGCCGCACTCCATGCCCGCGCGGCGAAACCGGAAGACACTGACTGGGCACAGATCGATCTGCTTTATGGCTCGCTGGAAATCCTGCAGCCGTCGCCGGTGATCACGCTCAACCGCTCGGTGGCGGTCTCGAAAGTACGCGGTCCCGAAGCCGCGCTGGAGATGATCGCGCCATTGGCCGCAAAGCTCTCGAACTATTTCCACTTTTTCGGCGTGCAAGGCGCCTATCTGATGCAGCTCGGCCGCAACGATGAGGCGCGGGAAAGCTTCAACCGGGCCATCGCGCTGGCCAATACGTCAGCGGAGGCGGAACACATCCGGATGCATCTCGACCGGCTGCAGCGCGACAGCAAGCCGAACAGCGCGAAGGCTGCGAAATGATGGTGTTGCGGCGCGCAGACGATGCAAAGCATCGCCTTGGGGATCCGCAAAGAAAAATGAACTCGGTTGTCGGATCGCCACCGCCCCGTTCGTCTTGAAGACACATCGATACTGAACACTGGAGCCATCCATGTTGAAAATCATTGCCGGCGTCGCCGCCGTTCTCGCGGTCGCCATCGTGATCGTCCTCATACTCGCCGCCACCAAGCCTGACACCTTCCAGGTGACGCGCGCCGCCACTATCAACGCGCCAGCGGCGAAGATCTTTCCGCTGATCGCCGATTTCCATCAGTGGGGGCAATGGTCGCCGTGGGAGCACAAGGATCCCGCCATGCAGCGCACCTTCAGCGGCGCGAATAGCGGCCTCGGCGCCATCTATGCCTGGGAGGGCAATGGCCAGGTCGGCTCCGGCCGCATGGAGGTCATCGAAGCGACGGCGCCCGGTAAGATCGGCATCAAGCTCGATTTCATCAAGCCGTTCGAAGGCCACAATGTCGCCGAGTTCACAATGCTGCCGCAGGGCAATACTACGCTGGTGACCTGGACGATGCACGGGCCGACACCGTTTCTCGGGAAGATCATTCATGTGTTCATGAACATGGACAACATGGTCGGCAAGGATTTTTCCGCCGGCCTCGCCAGTCTCAAATCCATCACCGAAAAATAATCCAACGGAGGACAGGACGATGCAGGTCAATCCCTATCTTCACTACAACGGCAATTGCGAAGAAGCCTTCAAGTTCTACGAGAAGGCGATTGGGGCCAAGATCGGTGTCATCATGCATGTGGAAGGCTCGCCCGCGGCCGAGCACATGCCGCCGTCCATGGCCAAGAAGGTGCTGCATGCGCAGATGACCATCGATGGCGAGGTGGTGATGGCCTCCGATGCACCGCCGGAGCATTTCGAGAAGATGCAGGGCTTCTCGGTATGCCTGCAGGCGGAAGACCCGGTCGAGGGTGGCAAGCGCTTTGCGGCGCTGGCCGAAGGCGGCACCATCAAGATGCCGTTCGGCGCCACGTTCTGGTCGAAGGGATTTGGCATGTGTGTCGATAAATTCGGCGTGCCCTGGATGGTCAATTCTGCGCCCGAGTAACTGCGGGCTTTCTTCCCTGACCTCGCCTCGCGAAGCGAAGCTTCGCCAGGCAAGGAGAGGTTGCTGCATCCTTGCGGCGGGTGAGGGGCGGGCACGATGCCAACCGCTGGTTGGCCTGTGCGGTTTGCTTCCGCTACAAGGCGCCACGAGAGATCATAGGTGTTGTGAGTGGCGGTGCCTTGCCCCTCATCCCAGCCGGCGTGTCACGATCAGCGATCGAAAGATGCGTCGCGGCCACGTTGAACAAGAAAAGAAAATCTCATGTCCGCCTTTACCCGCAACGCCATCGTGCTTGGCCTGTTGTCCGCCGTCGGTCCTTTCGCCATTGATATGTATCTGCCGGCGCTGCCCGCGATCACTGCCGATCTGCACACCACGACCGCGGCAACGCAGATGACGCTGATTGCGTTCTTCATCGCCTTCGGCCTGTGCCAGATCGCCTATGGCCCGCTGTCCGATGTCTATGGCCGCAAGGCGCCGCTTTATGCGGGTCTGTCGCTGTTCATCGCCGGCTCGATCGGCTGCGCGCTGGCGCCGGGCGTGGCGTGGCTGATTGCGTTTCGCTTCATCCAGGGGCTGGGCGCTGCCGCCATGGGCGTGATCCCGCGCGCCATCATTCGCGATCTGCACACCGGCCCTGAGGCGACCAGGCTGATGGCGTTGGTCATGCTGGTGTTCTCGGTGTCGCCGATCCTGGCGCCCCTGACAGGCAGTGCGATGATCGTGCCGTTCGGCTGGCGGGCGGTATTCGTTGCCGTGACCATCGCCGCCGTGCTCGCTCTCGTCCTCGTCGCCGCGCTGCTGCCGGAAACGCGTCCCGTCCATGAGCGAATATCTGGCAGCGTCCGCAACGTGCTCGGCAGCTTCGGCGAGCTGTTGCGCGACTGGCACTTTCTCGGGCTCACCTTCATCGGCGGCCTCGGCATGGCGAGCTTCTTCGCGTTTCTGGCGACATCGTCCTTCGTCTATATCGGCCACTATGGCCTGACGCCGACGCAATACAGCCTGGCCTTCTCGGTCAACGCCATCGGCTTCATCGGCGCCTCGCAATTCGCAGGGTTCCTCGGCGGCCGCTTCGGCATGGGCCGGGTGGTGATGGCGGCGGTGTCGGCCTATGCGTTTTTCGCAGTCGTGCTGCTGGCGCTGACACTGGCCGGTTTCACCAGCCTGTCGATGCTGATTCCGCTGCTGTTCGTATCCTTTGCCTTCCTTGGTCTGGTGATCCCGTCGACCATGGTGCTGTCGCTGGAAAATCATGGCCCCATCGCGGGCATCGCCAGTGCGTTGGGCGGCACGCTGCAGATGGTCACCGGTGGTCTGATGATCGGCGTGTCCGGCCTGTTCTTCGATGGCACCTCGCTGCCGATGGTTGCGACCATCGCCTGCACGGCAATGGGCGCACTTGCCGTCAGCATCGCCACGCTGCGCCCGCGCGAACTTTCGCCGCAGCTCGCGGAGTAGGCGAAGCTGCTATTGTGCCGCGTCTGTGAGGTGCGGGAGGTCGTCGGTGGATCGGATCGTGTTCGGTTTGACCTTCCTGGCTGCCATCGGCTCCGACCTGATGGCCGGGCTGTTCTTCGTGTTCTCGGTCTCGGTCATGGGCGCGTTCGGCAAATTGCCGGCGCCGACCGGAATCGCCGCGATGCAGTCGATCAACACGACCATCCTCAATCCGATCTTCATGGCGGCCTTCATGGGCACGGCTTTGGTCTGCGTCGTGCTGGCGATCTTCGGCGTCATCAGATGGTCACAGCCCGGCGCTGCCTGGCTGATCGCGGGGGCGTTGCTCTACATCGTCGGCACGCTGCTGGTGACCATCGTGTTCAATGTGCCGCTGAACGACACACTCGCCTCGGTCTCGCCTGATAGTGTCGAAGGCGCGAGCCTGTGGCGCACCTATCTCGAGGTCTGGACCGACTGGAACCACGTCCGCACAGTGGCCTCGACCGGCGCACTGGCGTGTTTCATGCTGGCCCTGCGCGCGCAGTGACGCGGAACGGGTAGCCTAGCCGTTGATGCCCTCGCGCCGCAGCGTCGGCAGGCCGATGCCTGTGGCGTCGAAACCGCCGTCGACCGCCAGCATCTGGCCGGTGATATAGCTCGACCGCTCGCTGCACAGGAAGAAGATCGCGTCGGCAAGTTCGTCCTCGCCGCCGTAACGATTGAGCGGAATGGCGTCGTGATAATCGGCGCGGATCGCGGGCGTATGCACGGCCTTGGCCATTGCGGTCTCGACAGGACCCGGTGCCACCGCATTGACGCGGATGCCGAGCAGCGCGAGCTCGACGGCGGACTGCTTGGTGAAGTGAATGACGCCGGCCTTGCTGGTGCCATAGGCAACGCGCAGGGTGGACGCACGTAGCGCCGAGATCGAGGCGATGTTGACGATGGCGCCGCCGCCATGCTCACGCATCAAGGGGGCCGCCGCCCTGGTGCACAGGAACGGGCCGGTGAGGTTCACGGCCATGATGCGTTCCCATTCCTCCAGTGTCGTCTCGAGCAGCGGCTTGAAATTCGCAATGCCGGCATTGTTGACCAGCGCATCGAGCCGGCCGAAGCGGGCCTGCGTGGCGGCAAAGGCCTTGTCGACGGCGTCGGCGTCGGAGACATCCGTGTGCAGCGCCAGCGTGTTGTCGGGATCGTTCAGCGCCTTGACGCTGGCGTCGAGCAGCTCGCGCTCGATATCCAGCAGCGCGACACGGTAGCCTTCGCCAAGAAAGCGCCTGGCGACCGCGAGGCCGATGCCGCGCGCGGCGCCGGTGACGAGTGCAACCTTGCGAATCTGTTCCCTGCCGTCAGCCTTGGTCATGTCCTGCCCTGATGGTTATCGATGGCTTGTTGTTTAGGCGGCCTGTTTAGGAGACGCTGCAGGGCGGGACAAGCCCGGATTTTCCGCCGGAATTTCTGCAACAGGCTTGTCGGGACGGGCTGTTCCTGTTCGTCTTCCAGCAGCAAGATGCAGGAGGATCTCATGTCGCTCACGCTCCACTATCATCCGCTGTCGTCCTATTGCTGGAAAGCGCTGATCGCCCTGTACGAGAACGACACGCCGTTCACGCCGCATATGGTCAATCTTGGCGAGGAGGCCGAGCGCGCGGCGCTGTTGAAACTGTGGCCGATCGGCAAATTTCCCGTGCTGCAGGACGATGCGCGCGGCGCGATCGTGCCAGAGTCCTCCATCGTCATCGAGTATCTCGACCGGCATTTTCCGGACCGCACGCGCTTTATCCCCGACGGCGATCTCGGCCTGCAGACGCGGCTCCGCGACCGCTTCTATGATCTCTATGTCCATACGCCAGTGCAGAAAATCATCGGCGACAGGCTGGTGCCGGCTGACTGGAAAGATGCGCATGGTGTGGACATGGCGCGGGCCCAGCTCACCACGTCCTACGGGATGATCGACAAGCAGATGGTGACGAACGCGTGGGCGATGGGCGCAGCGTTCACGCTCGCCGATTGTGCAGCTGCGCCAGCGCTCTACTACGCGAACAAGGTGCGTCCGCTCGGAGATGCGCATAGCAACGTCTCGGCCTATCTCGGCCGGTTGCTGGCGCGGCCGTCAGTTGCGCGCGTGGTGAAGGAGGCGGAGCCGTACGCGCATATGTTTCCGCGGGAGTGAGCATCATGGGCGCCGACAAGGCCGGGATCATCCGAAACCTGTTTGCAGCCTATCTGCGCAACGACCGCAAGGCTGTCGAAGATGCGTTCACGGGCGACTTTACCTTTACGAGCCCGTTCGATGACCGGATCGACAAGGCGACCTATTTCGCCCGCTGCTGGCGTGTCGCCGACTGGATCGCGCAGCATGATCTTGAGCGTGTCGCGGTCGATGGCGATGTGGTTTTCGTGACCTATCGCTGCGAGGCCAGGGACGGCAAGAGCTTTCGCAACACCGAAGTCTTCGGCTTCGAGGGCGATCTCATCCGGTCGATCGATGTGTATTTCGGCGCGACGTACAAGGATGGGGTGTTTCAGAAGCAGGTTTTGTAAGGTCGTATGACCTCAGAAATAATTTCACGGGAGATGTCGGTCTGCGAAAAGGTCGTTCGTCATTCTGGCGAGCCGGGTTGTGGTGGACAATGAGTCCGGGTCCGGCCGATGACGCAAACAGGAGAGAGAAATGCGTTTCATGGTGATTGTGCATGCGAACAAGGACAGCGAAGCCGGCGTGATGCCATCGACGGAACTGCTGACCGCGATGGGCAAATTCAATGAGGAAATGGTCAAGGCCGGCGTGCTGCAGGCCGGCGAGGGGCTGCATCCGACGTCGAAAGGCGTGCGCCTCACCTTTACCGGCAGCGAGCCGACCGTGAAACAGGGGCCGTTCGATGTGACGCGCGATCTGATTGCCGGCTTCTGGGTGCTCGACGTCGCCTCCAGGGATGAGGCGATTGCGTGGATGAAGCGCGCACCGTTCGCCGCCGGCGACGAAATCGAAATTCGTCAGGTGTTTGCGGCCGAAGATTTCGGCGAGGCGCTCACGCCAGAACTGCGCGAGCAGGAAGAACGTTTGCGCGCAGAAAGCGCGAAGAAATAGGCGACGAGATCAACGAGGACCCCGACCATGCGATTCATGATGCTGATGATCCCCGGCGGCTATGAGACTGCGGCGCCGGGTACCGTGCCGGATGACGTCGAGCGCGTCGCTGCGATGATGGACTATAACAAGGCGCTGATGGATGCCGGCGTGCTGATTACCTGCGACGGGTTGCACCCGCCATCGATGGGCGCGCGCGTGTCCTTTCCATCCGGCAAGCCGGTGGTGACCGACGGGCCGTTCGCGGAATCAAAGGAAGTGCTCGGTGGCTACTGGATGATCGACGTCGCCTCGCGCGACGAGGCGATCGCCTGGGCCAGTCGTTGCCCGGCGACGCCCAACGAGGTGATCGAGATCCGCCAGGTGCAGGAAATGGCGGATTATCCGGAGGACGTGCAGGTGGTCGCCTCGGGATTCGAGGACATGCAGACCACCGCGGGGCGCTTGGGTGAGGCAAAATCGCTGCGACGGGCCTGAAACGGTCTTATCGCAACATGGTCGCACGCCCGCCGCAGGATTTCCGCATGCGGCGGGCGTTGATTTGTTGAGGGAATTTGCGCCGGTCGTGCCGTTTTGGTGTGACCTTTTGGCCCAGCTCATGTAAAAGCCCTTCACATGAGCTGGCACAAGGACCGTCGCGGCGAGCGCGGCTATCATCACGGAAATCTGAAAGAGGCGCTGCTGCAGGCGGCGCTCGGGCTGATCGCAGAGAAGGGGCCGGCGGGCTTCACCTTTGCGGATGCCGCACGCACGGCCGGCGTCAGCGCGGCGGCGCCGTATCGTCATTTCCGCGACCGCGACGATCTTCTCGCCAGCATCGCGCAGCGGGGCTTCGAACAATTCGAGGCGACGCTGACCGCGGCCTGGGACGATGGACGGCCGGATACGGTCACGGCCTTCGAGCGGATCGGCAAGGCCTATCTCAACTTCGCGCGGACTGAACCCGCCTTCTATTCGGCGATGTTCGAGTCGGGAATTCCCGCAGATTCAAGCCCTGAACTGGCGGCTGCGGGCGAACGCGCCTTCGGTGTGATCCGCGCAGCCGCCGAGCGTCTGGCCGCGTTGACGCCGCCGGGTGTGACGCGTCCGCCAGCGATGATGATGGCGCTGCATATCTGGTCGCTGTCGCACGGCGTGGCCTCGCTGTTCGGCCGCGGCGATGCCGCGCGACGCAAACTGCCGATGTCGCCGGAAGATCTGCTGGAAGCCGGCGCGCTGATTTATTTGCGTGGACTGGGTTTTCCGGCCGACCAAAAGCCGCCCCAGGCCGACACATCCTCGGCACCCAGATCGGGTCCTTGGGGAACCGCCCCAAAATAATTCGCGGCGCTCCCCTTGCGGTCGCCTTGACAAAATCCGGCCGTGAGCTACGTATGTAAATGTTATTTACATTCACAAGCGGCATGGTGCCGCTGATGGAGAGGAAGATGGCCAACGCTGCAGATTACAATCGATGGGGGCCGCCCGCCGATGATCGGGTGTCCTACCAGATGCGCTCACCATGGCACATCGTGTTGATCGTGCTCGGTTTTATCATCTGGTGGCCGGTTGGCCTCGCACTTCTCTTCTTCACACTCGGGAGCAGAAAAATGGGTTGCTGGGATCGTCACGGCCGTTTCGAGAGCAAGATGGAGCGGATGCAGTACAAGATGGAGCGTATGCGCAACCGCATGGAGCGCTCGGGCTTCGGGTCGGGCTTCGGCTTTGGTCCGCCGACCTCCGGCAATCGCGCCTTCGACGAATACCGCGTCGAAACCCTGCGCCGGCTTGAGGAAGAGCAGCACGAGTTCAAGAACTTCCTCGATCGCCTGCGTCACGCCAAGGACAAGGAAGAGTTCGACCAGTTCATGGCGCAGCACCGCCCCAAGCCCACCCCGCCGACCGATAACAATCAGCCGCAGGGCTAACAGCCGGAAACTGATTGGCGTCAGGCGGTAGCACCCCTTCGCCCGATGCCGCATCGCCGCCCGCCTGATCATTCAGGCGGGCGGTTTTGCGTTGTCACGCGCTCTTCACGAACAAGCGAATACCGCTTCATTTCTCGGCCAAAACACACTTTGGTAACTCCGCATTAACCATGACTGGCGTCTGGTAAAGGCCGCAGAAACGCGTGCAAGCCCTTGTTTTGACATGTTGGCAGGGAATTTAGGGCTCGGCTTTGGACAAGCCCTCCATGCGACACAACAAGAACATTGCACTGGCGTTCCGCGCCGCGCGCGATGCGTGGCCGCGACACCGGCGATGAGCAAGTCGCTGGCAAATTGAGGATTTTTGCGTTGAGAGGATACCGTTCATGAACCCGGCCGATGTGGCGCAGTCAGCCCTGCCGCTGGCTTCATCCGACGTTTCGCTGATCGCGCTGTTCTTGCAGGCTCACTGGATCGTGAAAGCGGTCATGCTGGGACTGCTGGGCTGTTCGGTGTGGGTCTGGGCGATCGCGATCGACAAGATGTTCCTGTATTCGCGCACACGCCGCGCCATGGACCGGTTCGAGCAGGCCTTCTGGTCCGGCGAGTCGATCGAGGATCTGTATCGTGCGCTGTCCGCCAAGCCGACGCAGTCGATGGCGGCGTGTTTCGTTGCGGCCATGCGTGAGTGGAAGCGCTCTTTCGAAAGCCAGGCACGCTCCTTCACCGGTCTGCAGATGCGCATCGACAAGGTGATGAACGTCTCCATCGCCCGCGAGGTCGAACGCCTCGAGCGCCGGCTTCTGGTGCTGGCGACGGTCGGTTCGGCCGGTCCCTTCGTCGGCCTGTTCGGCACCGTCTGGGGCATCATGTCGAGTTTCCAGGCGATCGCGGCGTCGAAGAACACATCGCTGGCGGTGGTCGCACCGGGCATCGCGGAAGCGCTGTTTGCCACGGCCATCGGCCTTATCGCCGCCATCCCGGCGACTATTTTCTACAACAAATTCACGTCAGAAGTGAACAAACAGGCCCAGCGCCTGGAGGGGTTTGCGGACGAGTTTTCAGCGATCCTGTCGCGCCAGATCGACGAGCGCGCCTGATGGGTGATGAATTGAACCTTGAAGTGAGCACCCTGTCATGGGGATGAATGTGGGCTCGGGCGGTGGTGGCGGAGGTCGGCGCGGGCGCCGGCGTGCTGCCGTCATGGCCGAGATCAACGTCACCCCGATGGTCGACGTCATGCTCGTGTTGATGATCATCTTCATGGTGTCGGCGCCGCTGATGACCTCGACCATCGATATCGATTTGCCGATCGCTAGCGGCGGCAAGTCGATATCGCAGAATGCGCCGCCGCTCACCGTGTCGGTGAAGCGCACCGGCGGCGGCTGTAATTCGGCGGTTGAAATGTATATCGGCGACGCTCTGGTGCCGGCGAGTGAGCTCGACGCCAAGATCAAGGCAATCCGGGCGACGCGTTCGGAGGCAGACAACACCGTGTTTCTCCGTGGTGACAAGGACGTCTGTTACACGGACATGATGAAATTGCTCGGCACCGTTCGCTCTGCCGGATTCAAGGCCAATATCGTGATCCTGCCGGAGCAGGGGACGTAAGCTCGTGGAACAGCCGGTTGATCGGGGCAGGAGCAGGATTGGAAATCTGATGGTGAAGGTCGACAAGACACTCATCGCATCGGTAGCCCTGCACGTCATCGTGATCGGGTGGGGACTTCTCACGTTCTCTTCCAAGGCATTGGAAGTGATGCCGGAGGATTCCGTCGGGGTCGACATCAGCGTCGAAAGCCAGTCCATGGTCGGTCAAAAGACCGGCAAGAAGGAAAATCCGAAGCCGAAGGTGGAGAAGGTCGCCGAGGCCAAGCCGCCGGTCGAGGATACCGTCGGCAAGATCGACGACAAGAAGCCGCCGGTGATCACCGAGACGGCGCCGAAGGAACAGCCGAAGACTGACGAGAAGGCCGCGGCCGAAGCAGCGAAGGCGGAGGCTGCGGCGAAAGCCGAGGCTGCTGCGAAAGCCGCGGCGGATGCCAAGGCCAAGGCGGAAGCAAAAGCCGCGGCAGTGGCCGACGCCAAGGCAGAGGCCGAAGCGAAGGCAGAGGCTGACGCCAAGGCTCAGGCAGACGCCAAGGCGAAGGCCGAAGCGCAGGCCAAGGCAAAAGCGGAGGCAAAGGCCAAAGCGGAAGCCAAGGCCAAGGCTGACGCCGAAGCGAAAGCCAAGGCTGAAGCAAAAGCTCAGGCGGAGGCGAAGAAGGCCGAGCGCGTGTTCGACCAGTCAAAGATCGCAGCGCTAATCGACAAACGCGATCCGACGCGCAATTCGGTGACGGGGTCCGACCTCAATCCGAACGAGGCTCTGGGGTTGGCGAAAGGCAGTGCGAGCAACAACGTCGCCACCTGGGGCGCGATGTTCAAGTCGCAGGTCGAACGCTGCTGGAAGAAGCCCTATGGCGGCATCGAAGCGCAGATGACCGAGTCGATTTTCAGCATCAAGCTGAAGCGTGACGGGTCGTTGGAAACGACGCCGGTTGCCATCAGCAACCCGTCGACGCCGTATTTCCGCGTCTATCAGGAGAGCGCACTGCGTGCGATCATCGAATGTGCGCCGTATAAGCTGCCTCCAGCGTTTTTCGAGGAGTGGAAGTTTTTTGAACCCGTTTTCACCGAACGACGGTCATAAGCACGTCACCTCTGGTGACAATCACGATTACCGAGCAAAGTCCGCAATAATGACCGACAAGAATGGATTGCCCCCGATGTTGTTTCGCCCAAGCCGCCGACAGATCATCACAGGAATGGCGTCGACCGGTCTGCTGATGGGCACCGGTGCGCGAACCGCCTTCGGTCAGGCGCGCGTGCAGATCACCGAAGGCAACGTTGCGCCGCTGCCGATCGCCATCCCTAATTTCTCCGCAGGCACAGGCGCGGACAACGAAGTGAGCGTCGGCGTCTCGCAGGTCATCACCAACAATCTCAAGCGCAGCGGTCTGTTCGCGCCGATCGATCCTGCGGCCTTCGTTGAGAAGGCCATCAACATCGATGCGCCGCCAAACTTCCAGAACTGGAAGACCGTCAATGCGCAGGCGCTCGTCACTGGCCGCATGACCCGTCAGGGCGATGGACGTCTGAAGGCCGAATTCCGGCTATGGGACGTCGCCACCGGTCAGCAATTGGCCGGCCAGCAATATTTCACCTCGCCGGAATACTGGCGCCGTATCGCCCACATCATCTCGGACCAGATCTATGAGCGTCTGACCGGCGAAAAGGGCTATTTCGACAGCCGCGTGGTGTTCGTCGATGAGACGGGCTCCAAGGAGCGTCGCGTCAAGCGATTGGCCCTGATGGATCAGGACGGCGCCAATGTGCGCTACCTGACGCGCGGTGCTGACCTGGTGCTGACGCCGCGTTTCTCGCCGTCCACGCAAGAGATCACCTATATGGAATTCGGCCAGGGTGATCCCAAGGTCTATCTCTTCAACATCGAGACGGGTCAGCGGGAGGTCGTCGGCAACTTCCCGGGCATGTCGTTCTCCCCGCGCTTCTCGCCGGATGGCCAGCGCGTCATCATGAGCCTGCAGCAGGGCGGTAATTCTAACCTGTTCGTGATGGACCTTCGCTCGAAATCAACCACGCGCCTCACCGATACGCCGGCGATCGATACCTCGCCGTCCTACTCGCCGGATGGTTCGAAGATCTGCTTTGAGTCGGATCGCGGCGGTAAACCACAGGTCTATACGATGGCCGCCACCGGCGGACCCGCGCAGCGCATCTCGTTTGGCGAAGGCAGCTATTCGACCCCGGTCTGGTCGCCGCGCGGCGACTACATTGCCTTCACCAAGCAGGGCGGCGGACAGTTCTCGATCGGTATCATGAAGCCGGACGGGTCTGGCGAGCGTCTGCTCACATCAGGCTATCACAATGAGGGTCCGACCTTCGCGCCCAACGGTCGCGTGATCATGTTCTTCCGCGATACGGGAGCGGGGCCATCGCTCTTTACGGTCGACGTGTCGGGACGCAACGAACTCAAGGTCCCGACGCCCGGCTTCGCGTCCGACCCGGCCTGGTCGCCGCTACTATCGTAAACAAACGATTGGCGGCGACGGACGGATTACCGGCTATTCCCGGCAAACTTTGCCCACCGCGCTGAAATCACGAGCAGATTTGCTGTTTATGCGAATGCTTAAACAGTTCGCTAACGATCTTCCCTCAGAAAGATTTCATCAGGACCCGGTACCAATGTGCGCCTGAACAGGACGCATTTACGCCCGATGCAGCTCGCCGACCACAACCGGACGAACAGCAAATCGATGTCGCCGTCGATCTACACGGCGCTCGTCGATTCATTGTTCGAGAACCCGATTCCGATGCTGGCCGGTGCGGTCTGCGCCGGAACCGGCGCAGTCATGACGGCTGTGAAGACCGGCAATCCTTTGCTGTGGCCATGCGCCGCCCTGATCATCGTCATCGGCGCTTTGCGGGCTATTCAGCTCAGCCGCTATGAGAAGCGCGAGACCGCGCTGACGCCTGACGAGGCGATCCGCTGGGAATTCAATTACATGATTGGCGGCTCGCTTTATGCAGCCGCGTTGGGCCTGTGGTGCTGGGTGGTTCTGCTCGGCAGCGATGATCCTGTCGCGCATATGCTTGGTACGGCAGTGACCGTCGCTTATATCGCGGCCGGGGCGGGCCGGACCTATGGCCGCCCGAAGATCGCGCAGTTGCAGGTGCTGCTGGCATGCGGCCCGATGGCGCTTGCACTGATTATCCACGGCGACTTTTACTATATCGGCTTCGCGTTTCTGAACGTCCTGTTCTTTGTCGGCCTGCGCCGGATCACCCTTCGTCTGCATGACGTCTACGTCAAGGCGCTGCTGGCCACCGAGCGGGTCGGCTCTATCGCCGGCCAGTTCGATACGGCGCTGAACAACATGCCCAATGGCCTGTGTATGTTCGGCGCCGATGGTCGGTTGGCGGTGCTCAACAATCGCTTCACCGCGATGATGGAGATTTCAGAGGATCTCGTACAGCGCGGCGTGACCGCTCGCGAAGTCGTCTCGCTCTGCGTCAATGCGGGGACAGTGTCGTCGGCCAGTGCGATGACCATCATCGGCGAGATTGAAAGCTCGAAGGCAGCCGAAATCACGACCCTTGATCATGCGCACGAGTGTGAACGCGCATTGTTGTGGAAGTTTCAGCCGATGATCGGCGGTGGTACGGTCGTTCTGCTTGAAGACATTACCGAGCGTCGCAATTCCGAAGCGCGTATCAGCCACATGGCGCGTTTCGACGAATTGACGGGGCTGCCGAACCGGGTCAGTTTCCGAAACGAAATTGGCCGCATGCTCAAGAGTTCGAACGATTCTACGCTGTCGGCCCTGTTGTTCGTCGATCTCGATCAGTTCAAGCAGGTCAACGATACGCTTGGTCACCCGTGCGGGGATCAGCTGCTGTGCATGGTCGCCGACCGGCTACGCGAGATGTTGCGCGCGGATGATTTCGTCGCTCGTTTCGGTGGTGACGAATTCGTGGTCTTCCAGCGCGCCATCAGGACCAGTCATGATGCCGCCGATCTGGCGCGCCGCATCGTCGAACGGCTCAGCGAGCGCTACGAGGTCGACAATCATCAGGTCGAAATCGGTGCCAGTGTCGGTATTGCCCTGACGGAACCCGATGTCAGCGCTGACCATCTCCTGAAGAATGCCGATATGGCGCTGTACCGCGCCAAGGCATCCGGCCGCGGCACGTTCTGCTTCTTCCGCGACGAGATGGCCCAGACGGTCGAGGCGCGCCGCGTACTCGAACTCGATCTGCGTCAGGCGCTCGCCAATGAAGAATTCGAGATTTATTACCAGCCACTGGTCAATCTGAAGTCGGGGCGGATCTCGACTTGCGAAGCGCTGCTGCGCTGGAATCATCCTGTTCGCGGCACTGTTTCGCCGGTCGATATCATTCCCGTCGCAGAAGACATGGGTCTGATCGTCGATCTTGGCCGCTGGATTTTGCGCAAGGCCTGTATCGAATGCATGAAGTGGCCGGATGCGGTCAGCGTCGCTGTCAACTTCTCGTCACAGCAGTTTCATCAGCGCGACGTATTAAGCGAGGTACGTTATGCCCTCGACGTGTCCGGCCTGCCGGCGCATCGTCTCGAAATCGAGATCACGGAATCGTCCCTGCTGCGTAACACGCAATGGACCCATGACGCCCTCGCGCAATTGCACGCAGCAGGCTGCCGGATTTCGCTCGACGATTTTGGCACCGGCTATTCGAGCTTGAGCTATCTGCACAATTTCCCGCTGCAGAAGGTGAAGATCGATCGCTCGTTCCTTGAAGGGATCGATACGGATCGTCCGTTGACCCTATTGCGCGGCGTGGCGCGCCTCAGTGCCGATCTCGGAATGACCGTTGTCGTCGAAGGCATCGAGACCAACGAGCAACTGGAGCTGATCAGCGCCGATGGCACGATCAGCGAGGCGCAGGGCTATCTGTTCAGCCGCCCGGTGCCTGCGACCCGTATCAGACAGCTCCTGGATGCGTCCCACGGACGTCGCGTGATCGAACACGACGTCAATGTCGAGGCCACACGTACGCCCGCCTGACCAGCCGCAGGCCACACTTCCGAATTTTCATTTCCGTTCGTTACGCCACGCCGAGCATGGGCAAAGGTTAACCACACTGTGGCAGAACCTTTGACAACTTTTAAGAAAGCTTTAACGTTTCCCTTACTCGCGTAGTCATGGCGTTGGTGCGTAGGAGACGGAATGATGGCTTCGGCCGATCAAGCGACTGAAGCTTCAAAGCGCAGCGATATTCTCGACCGGGTTGACTACCGTCTTGCCGAAACAGAAGCTGAGAAAGAAGCGATCTATAGCCTGCGCTATAGAGCCTATCTCCATGAGGGGGCCATCGAGCCTCGGGCGGATCGCCGTCTCGTCGACCGTTTCGATGCTTTGCCGAATTCATGGACTTTCGGGATATTCGTTGATGGCGAGCTCGCCAGTTCGCTGCGTGTCAGCGTAGCGACGCCGGACAATCCGGAAACGCCTGCCGTCGATGCATTCGGGGACTTGCTGCGTCCCGAGCTGGACAAGGGGAAGATCATCGTCGATCCGAACCGCTTCGTGGCCGACCCGAACAACCGCACCAAGTTTCCTGAACTGCCCTATATGACGGTTCGGCTGGGCTATGTCGCTTGCGGCTATTTCAAAGCCGATATCGGGACGGCGACCGTGCGCGCCGAGCATCGTGCATTTTATCGCAAGGTTTTCCTGCAGACGCCGATGTGCGAGCCGCGGCCCTATCCGACGCTGACCAAGCCGCTATGCCTGATGGCGGCCGACTACGCCTCGGTGCGCGAACGCATTTTCATGCGCTACCCGCATTTCCGCTCCAGTCTGTTCGAGCAGCGGGCTCTGTTCGAGCGCAAGAGCGAACCCCTGGCGCCGGATCTCCATTCATCCGAGTTCCATATTGCCAAGGCCGCGATGTCGCCGCGCACCTGAGGGTGAGGGGGCGACAGTCCCGTCGCGGCAATTGCTGACTATCCCAGCAGTCCCGCAGCAGGATTCTGTCTAAAACCATCTGCTTTCTCAGAACCTTCACCGTCGCGCCACATTTGCCAACCATTAACCACGTCGTTGCTTTTTCGCGGCCTGTGGCTTTTGATCGGTTTTGGCAACACCTCATCAAGGTTGACGGAACGTTCGCTTAACCAACGCCCTGTAGACCGAATGACAGTTGGGTAAAGCGTGAGCGTGGAGGCTCCGGGAATGAAGCATCAGATGCGTATCCTCCAGGGATTAAAACTGGCTGCAGTGCTGGCCGTGGCGCTGTCGATGGGCGCCTGCGCCAACAAGAACGGTTTGGGTGCCGATGGTGCGATGGCTAATGCCGCGACGCCGGGCAGCCAGCAGGACTTCGTTGTCAATGTCGGCGATCGCGTGTTCTTCGAGAGCGACCAGACCGAACTGTCGCCGCAGGCGATTGCGACCCTGGACAAGCAGGCGCAGTGGCTGCAGCAGTACAACCGCTACTCGTTCACCATCGAGGGTCATGCCGACGAGCGCGGCACCCGCGAATACAACATTGCTCTCGGCGCCCGCCGTGCCCAGTCGGTTCGGACCTTCCTGGCCTCGCGCGGGATCGATGCCAGCCGGATGCGCACCATCTCCTACGGCAAGGAACGCCCGGTCGCGGTGTGTAACGACATCTCGTGCTGGTCGCAGAACCGCCGCGCAGTCACCGTGCTGAACGCCGGCGCGTAAGCAGGCGTTGCTATCAAATAAAACGGCGTCTGCCTCGGGGCAGGCGCCGTTTTTGTTTTCAACGGGCGCCTTTGTCGCTGTCGAAAGTCACATTTTTGGCGTAGTGAAATTCTCATCGTGATGCGCGCCAATGGGGCGCGAAACCGGTCATTTTCAGGCTCAAATGTCATCCAGATCTCATTCGCTCGCCGGCGCTGCGCTCGTCTCCATGTTGCTCGTCACGGCTTCGCCGGTTTGGGCGCAGTTGTTTGGTCAACCGGCTCCCCGTCAGCAGGGCTACGGCCAGCAGCAGCCGGGCGACGACGATGCCGATCAGGGCTTGCAGATCGAGCGATTGCAGAACCAGCTGCGGCAGCTCACCGGCCAGAACGAGGAGCTGCAATTCCGTAACCGCCAGCTCGAGGACCAGCTTCGGCAGCTGCAGGCGGGTGGCGCGCCGGCCGGTGCGGCCCCCGGCGCTGCCGGTGGCCGGCCCAATATCGCTGCTGTCCCGGTGCAGCAGGCGCCGCAGCCCGGTTACAATCAACAACAGCCGCAGATCGCGGTTCCTGCACCAATTGCTCAGGATCCCGCGCCGGCTCCTCGCGCTGGCCGTCGTAACGATGCGTTCGATCCCAATGCCAACCCGAACGCGCCGGGCGTGCCGCGCGCACTCGGCGGTGGGCAACAACCGATGCCCGCAAACGCACCGGTCGGTGCGCAGGGCGGTCGTGGGGCCGGCGAGCCGCTCCCGCTGGGCAATGCTGCCCCGGGCGGAGCAGCGCCGGCACTGACGACCTTGCCGCCGGGCTCGACCCCGAAGGACGAGTTCGATCTCGGCATCGGCTACATGCAGCGTCGTGATTACGCGCTGGCCGAGGAGACCATGCGTAACTTCGCGCAGAAATATCCGGGCGATCCGATGATTGCAGATTCGCAGTATTGGCTCGGCGAGAGCTTCTTCCAGCGCCAGAAATATCGCGATGCTGCCGAGGCATTTCTGGGCGTGACCACGAAATACGACACATCCGCCAAGGCGCCCGATGCCTTGCTGCGGCTCGGCCAGTCGCTGGCCGCGCTGAAGGAAAAGGAAGCCGCCTGTGCCGCTTTCGGTGAAGTGACGCGGAAATATCCCCGCGCCTCGGCCGGCGTGAAACAGGGTGTGGACCGCGAGCAAAAACGCGTTAAGTGCTAAGGCGTGATCCCGAAAAGTGGAGCCCGGTTTTCGGATCGGATCACGCCCTGGCAGATCGACCCGGACAGTAAGCCGGGTCGCAACCGGTCTGATACGCATGTCCGACGACGACCAGTCGCCGATTTCGGCCCAGATGGCGAAACAGCTATTCGCTGACTGGGACTCCGCGCCGGCGCTGGTTCTTGCCGTGTCCGGCGGTCCTGATTCCGTCGCCCTGATGTGGCTCGCCGCGCGTTGGCGGCGTATGCGGAAACGTGGCCCCGACCTCATTGCTGTGACCATCGATCATGGCTTGCGCCCCGAAGCGGCCCGAGAGGCGCGCGACGTCAAGCGGCTTGCGACCTCCCTTGGCATTGCTCATCGCACCATGCGCTGGACCGGCACCAAGCCGAAAACCGGGCTGCCTGCTGCGGCACGTGAGGCGCGCTATCTGCTACTTGCCAAGGCCGCGCGCAGTGCCGGCGCCTCCCATGTGCTCACGGCGCACACTCGCGACGACCAGGCTGAGACCCTGCTGATGCGGATGGCGCGCGGCAGCGGCATCGCCGGCCTTGCAGGCATGGCGCGGCAGACCGAGCGTGACGGGGTCCAGCTCGCGCGTCCCTTTTTGCACATCGCCAAGGCGCAACTTGTTGCCACGCTGACCAAAGCGAATATCGATTTCGCGACCGATCCCAGTAATTCCGACCCCAGCTACACCCGTCCGCGGCTGCGGGCGTTGATGCCGACGCTGGCGTCCGAGGGCTTCGATTCACGTAATCTCGCCCGACTGGCGATGCGGTTGCGGCGCGCCCATGCGGCGCTGGAGCTGATGGTCGACGGCGCAGAACGTTTTCTGGCGCTGCATAGCCCGGGCAGGGTGCCGGAAACCATCGACGCAGGGGCCTTTGCGGGGCTGGCCGAGGAAATCCGCGTCCGGCTGCTGTTGCGAATGATCAATCAGGTCGGGCACGAGGGCCCGGCAGAGCTCGGCAAGGTCGAAACACTGGTGTTGGCCATGGGTCAGGCTGCGCGATCGGGCGGAAAAGGTATCCTGCTGAAGCAGACGCTGGCGGGCGCCATGATTACGCTCACGCAGGATCGCCTGAGAATCGTTCCAGCGCCGCCAAGACGGCGTCCGGCAGATTGAGTGCAAAGACGTACCTGCTGTCCCACAGTACCTTAACCACCGTGGGAAAACCCTGTCAGCACCGCCATTATTTGAACCGGAAATGCGCGTAGATGCGTTAAATAGTCCATCCCAGTTCCCTTGGCAGCGCCCTTGGTCGCACCTAGATTGTATCCGACCGACCCAGGGTGAACCCTTGTGGCGACTCACAAGGGAATAAGGCCGCGATTTCGCGCGGCGACGAAGGAAGATCGATGAACGCGAACCTGCGCAATTTTGCCCTCTGGGTCATTATCGTTTTGCTGCTGCTGGCGCTGTTCACGCTTTTCCAGAATCCCGGTCAGCGCACTGCCTCGCAGGACATCTCGTTCTCGCAGCTCCTCACCGAAGTTGATCAAAATCACGTCCGTGACGTTGTGATTCAGGGGCCGGAGATTCACGGCACCTTCACCAACGGCTCCAGCTTCCAGACCTATGCGCCGAGCGATCCGACCCTGATCAAGCGTCTGTATGACGCCAAGGTCTCGATCACTGCCAAGGCGCCGGGCGACAACGTGCCGTGGTTCGTCTCGCTGCTCGTGTCGTGGCTGCCATTCATCGCGCTGATCGGCGTGTGGATCTTCCTGTCGCGCCAGATGCAGGGTGGCGCCGGCAAGGCGATGGGCTTCGGCAAGTCGCGCGCCAAGATGCTGACGGAAGCGCATGGCCGCGTGACGTTCGAAGACGTCGCCGGTGTGGATGAGGCCAAGCAGGATCTGCAGGAAATCGTCGAATTCCTGCGCGACCCCGGCAAGTATCAGCGCCTCGGCGGACGTATCCCGCGCGGCGTGCTGCTGGTTGGCCCTCCCGGTACCGGTAAGACGCTGATCGCACGTGCTGTCGCCGGCGAAGCCAATGTGCCGTTCTTCACCATCTCGGGTTCGGACTTCGTCGAAATGTTTGTCGGCGTCGGCGCATCCCGCGTGCGTGACATGTTCGAGCAGGCCAAGAAGAACGCGCCTTGCATCATCTTCATCGACGAAATCGATGCCGTGGGTCGTCATCGTGGCGCTGGCCTCGGCGGCGGCAATGACGAGCGCGAACAGACCCTCAACCAGTTGCTGGTCGAGATGGACGGCTTCGAGGCCAATGAGGGCGTGATCCTGATCGCTGCCACCAACCGTCCGGATGTGCTGGATCCTGCGCTGCTGCGCCCGGGCCGTTTCGACCGTCAGGTCGTGGTGCCGAATCCGGACGTCGTCGGCCGTGAGCAGATCCTCAAGGTCCATGTCCGCAAGGTGCCGCTGGCGCCGGATATCAACCTCAAGACCATCGCCCGCGGCACCCCCGGTTTCTCGGGCGCCGATCTGATGAACCTCGTCAACGAAGCCGCTCTGACCGCCGCGCGCCGCAACAAGCGCATGGTGACGCAGAGCGAGTTCGAAGAGGCCAAGGACAAGGTCATGATGGGCGCCGAGCGCAAGTCGCTGGTGATGTCCGAGGAAGAGAAGATGCTGACCGCCTATCACGAAGGCGGCCACGCCATCGTCGGCCTCAACGTCGTCGCCACCGACCCGATCCACAAGGCAACCATCATTCCGCGCGGCCGTGCCCTCGGCATGGTCATGCAACTGCCGGAGCGCGACAAGATGTCGATGTCGCTGGAGCAGATGACCTCGCGCCTCGCCATCATGATGGGCGGTCGCGTTGCTGAAGAGCTGGTCTTCGGCCGCAACAAGGTCACCTCCGGTGCATCTTCCGACATCGAGCAGGCCACGCGCCTGGCTCGCATGATGGTCACGCGCTGGGGCCTGTCGGAAGAACTCGGCACGGTGTCCTATGGCGAGAACAATGACGAAGTGTTCCTCGGCATGCAGGTCAACCGCCAGCAGAACGTCTCGGAATCGACCGCGCAGAAGATCGACTCCGAAGTGAAGCGTCTGGTCGCGGAAGGTTATGACGAGGCGACCAAGATCCTCACCGAGAAGCGTGCCGATCTGGAAGCCCTCGCCAAGGGCCTGCTCGAATTCGAGACCCTGTCCGGTGATGAGATCACAGATCTCTTGAACGGCAAGAAGCCGAACCGCGAGTCGGTGCTGGAGCCCTCGGGCCCGCGTACCTCGGCCGTGCCGCCCGCCGGCAAGCCGCGGTCGCGTCCGGACGGTGGCCTGGAGCCGCAGCCGCAGGCGTAAAGGCTTCGTACTCAGACATGCAAAACGCGGCCGAAAGGCCGCGTTTTTTGTTGTCTGTAGCTCCGATTGCGCTGCGCTCCGGTCGGCCTACGGTCCACTTAAACCTTCCTCAAACTTCCCCCGGCACTGTCCGCCAGCGCCTTTGATGCGCATTGGGGACCCCATGGCAGTGCCGCTCACGATGACTTCGACACCCGGGCGCGGCCTCATTCCGCCGGCGCTGCTGATTGTCTGCACCATCCTGACGATGCTGCATCTCGCCTTCTTCCCGACCTTTTACGGCCGCGGCTGGATCTATGAGGGCGGCCTCGGCTCCCCCACGGACTTCATCAATGTCTGGTCCGCCGGCCGATTGGTGCTCGATGGGCACCCGGCATGGGCCTATGACTGGGACATTCAGAAGAAGATCCAGATCGCCGTCCTCGGCCAGACCTATCCCGGCAATTTCGCCTGGCACTATCCGCCGCCATTCCTGTTCATCGCGGCATTACTCGCGAAGCTGCCTTATGCCGTGGCCTTTGCCGGCTGGGCTGCAGTCAGCTTCATTCCTTATCTGATTGCGATGCGCGCGATCGTCGGTCGCCCCTTCGGATTGGTGTTGGCAGCGGCGTTTCCGGTTGTCATGACCAACGCGCTGGTCGGGCAGAATGGATTTCTGACGGCGGCGCTGATCGGCGGCATGCTGGTGCTATTGCCCACGCGACCGATCCTGTCGGGCATCTGTCTGGGGCTGCTCAGCTACAAGCCGCAATATGGTTTGCTGTTTCCGCTGATGCTGATCGCGGCGTCACAATGGAAGGCGTTTGTCAGTGCAGGCATCACGACCGTGCTACTCGCCGCGGTGTCGTGGCTGGCTTTCGGCACGGAGAGCTGGCAAGCCTTTATTCACTGGATGCCGATGTTCTCGCAGGCCTTCCTCACCGAAGGCCGCGCGCCGTGGGGCAAGATGCAGAGCATCTTCGCGCTGGTGCGCTATTTTGACGGCAGCGAGCCGCTGGCATGGACGTTTCAGTGGATCATGATCGGCGCCGTCGTGGCGGTGCTCGTCCCCTTGTGGCGAAGCCGTGTGCGATACGAATTGAAAGCAGCCGCGCTGGCAGTCGGCGCCTTGCTGACGACGCCGTATCTGTTTCTGTACGACGTCATGGTGCTTGCGATTGCCGTCGGCTTTCTCGCGCGTATCGGTCTCTCCGAAGGCTTTCAGCGCCACGAACTGCCGATCCTCGGCGCCGCCGCGGCGCTGTTGATTGCCTATCCATTCCTGGGCGGCCCCACTGGCTTTGGCGCAACGCTGCTGGTCGCAGCGTTGATCGCCATGCGAATCCGAAGCTCTATTCGCTCCACGCCGAGTTCAGGATGACGCTGCAGAAATTAATGCGCTTGTAGCTGGGGTCGCGAAGTGCGAGCACGTCAGCCTTGACGTTGCCGAAGGTGGTCTCCGGCTTGTGGATCGTCCCTGCAGCGAACGCATCGATGATCCCGTTCTTGAAGTCGTGGCCGCGCGGATGGCAGGCACACACTTCGTGGCGCTGATATTCGGTGAAGGCATCGTACTCCAGACCCAAGACGTCCATCTCGACACCGGCCGTCACCAGCGCCACGACGGGTCGCTTGTGCTTGGGAATGCCCGGCGTCGTGTGAAGCGCGATGGCGTCCCAGACATCGTCGATATCGCGTTCATCGATATGGTGGCTGCGCAGGAAGTCTGCGGCAGCATTCGCGCCATCGACCTCGAAACGCTCCTCCTTGCTCGCATAGGGCGCCTGCAGGCCCATGTCGTGAAACATGGCGCCGACATAGAGTAACTCGGAATCGACCTTGAGACCCTTGCGCTGCCCCGCGAGCGCGCCGAACAGGAAAACGCGATTTGAGTGGTGATACAAAAGCTCACTTTCCGTATCACGCACCAGCTGATCGACCTGGCGGGCGAGGGCGCTGTCCGGCACTTTAATGCCGGCAATCGTCTTGCTCATGGGATGCTCCTTGCACTGTTGTTGTGATTCATCCGTTGTCGTCCGAGGGCGGTGTTCTCGCAATCGCGCAACGCCCTGTAAAACTGCCATTCGTCCGTGATTTCCTGCCGGAACGCGACTATCTATTCTTCGGCGTCTGGGTTCACTGCCATCGATGGAATGAAGCATCACCATGAAGACCGTTGCGCTTGCGATCTTTCCGGGTGTCCAGTCGCTGGACGTGGCCGGTCCGCTCGATGTGTTCATGGAGGCCAATGGCTTCGTCGCGCCGGGCGAAGGTTATGACATCACGCTAGTTGCAGCAGACTGCGCGCCGCTGCGTGCATCGAACGGTTTGCGGATATCCGCCGATCTGGCGTTCAGTGACGCGAAGAAGCCCTGGGATCTGGTTCTGGTTGCCGGCGGGCCAGGTCTGCCGTCGGCGGAGGCCGATCCGCAGCTCACCGAATGGCTAGCCAGCGCCGCACTCCATGCGGGGCGTTACGGCTCGGTCTGCACCGGTGCATTCGCGCTCGGCCATGCAGGTCTGCTCGACGGCAAGACGGTGACGACGCACTGGCAGAATGCGCCGCTATTGGCGCTGCGTTTCCCCAAAGCGCATGTGGAGTTCGATCGCATCTATAGCCGCGATGGCGCGCTCGTGACATCGGCCGGCGTCACCGCAGGCATCGATCTCGGTCTCGCACTGGTTCAGGAAGATCATGGTGCCGATGTCGCGCTGGCTGTGGCCAAGCGTCTGGTCGTGGTGGCGCAGCGCCAGGGCGGCCAGTCGCAATTCAGTCCCTATCTGGTGCCGCCGTCCGAACCGGGTTCACCAATCGCGCGTGTCCATGCCCATGTGATGGCTCATTTGCGTGACGCGCACAGCGTGGATGAACTCGCCGATGTGGCGGGCATGAGCGCGCGAACTTTCGCGCGGGCGTTTAAGCAGGAAACGAAGATGACGCCGGCTGATTTTGTCGAGGGGGCCAGGATCGACACGGCGCGTAACCGTCTCGAAGGCAGCGATCTGCCGCTGAAGATGGTGGCCTATGAATGCGGCTTCACCACCGCCGAACATATGCGTCAGGTCTTCGTGCGACGGCTGGGCCTGACACCCAGCCAGTACCGGGCCAGCTTTCGCGCGGTCTGATCCGCTCAGGCGAGCTGCAGAGAGGAGATTGGATCGCTGGCCGGAAAACTGTCCATCAGCGCCTCGTTCAGCTTCTCGTCGAGGCGGCGCCGGGCAATCTGCTCCGTTGTCTCGAACGCCGCGAGTGCACCCGGGCGCTCGACGATAGTGTTGAAGTTCATCCTCTCGGTGGTCGTTACCAGGTTGCGCATGGCATTCTCCATTGGTTGGTGATGGTGTTCTGCGCTTCACAGCGCTTCCGGACAACGAATCGCATCGTGCAGAAACCGCCACCGATGCGGCGGATCCTGCCAGGACAAGCAGTTGTCCACGGGACCAACAGCCGTCATGAATTTGTCCGCTTGACACTCTGCCGCGGGTCACACCAAATGTAGACGTCACGGTCCGCCTTGTCGCAAGACTTGGTGGCTAAGAGGGAAGCCGGTGAAGACGTTGTTTTCGCGTCCAATTCCGGCGCTGCCCCCGCAACTGTAAGCAGAGAGTTTGTTTCGCCTGAAGTCACTGATGTCCTGTCGGCATTGGGAAGACAGAAACAAGCGCTTGAATCTGCGAGCCAGGAGACCTGCCGCGACACCAGAACGTCCATGGGCGGGGTGTCCCAGCGGTCGCTTGCAGGCAATGCCGGCGGGATCTCCGCCGTGTATTTTGCAGCGTCCTTTCGGCCCCAGCCCCCACTGCTTGATGCATCACACGGGGTCTTGCCGATGCCTACTTCATCTTCCGTCTTGTCCAACGGCCGCGATGCGGCCCATGCGCCGCCGATTCAACTGTCGCCGGAAACGCTCGCTGCGCCTGCGCGCGAACCTGCGATGCAGATTATCCGCCGCAACGGCACCGTGTCGCCCTTCGACGGCAGCAAGATTTCCGTGGCGATGACCAAGGCGTTCCTCGCCGTCGAGGGCCACACCGCTGCCGCGTCGCGCCGCGTTCATGAAGCGGTGGAACAGCTCACCGGCGATGTCGTGTCCGCGCTGACGCGCCGTGTCGGGGAGGGGCGCACCTTCCATATCGAGGATGTGCAGGACCAGGTCGAACTGGCGCTGATGCGCAGCGAGCATCACAAGGTGGCGCGCGCTTATGTGCTGTATCGCGAGGAGCGCGCCCGCACCCGCGCGGAGGAACTGGCCGCCAAGCCTGCGCTCGTCTCCACCGCGCCAGTGCTGCATGTCACGCTCGCCAACGGCACGCGCGCGCCGCTCGATTCGGCGCGTCTGGCGCTGATCGTCAACGAGGCCTGCGCCGGCCTCGATGGCGTCGATGCCGCCCCGGTGCTCGAGGAAACCCGCCGCAATCTCTATGACGGCATCACGCTGGATGAGCTGGCACTGGCCGGTATCATGGCCGCCCGTACGCTGGTGGAGCAGGAACCGAACTACACCTTTGTCAGCGCCCGCCTGCTGCTCGACAAGCTGCGCACCGAAGTCCTGTCCTTCGTCCATGGCAGTCCGACGCATGCGTCGCAGGCTGACATGACCACGCGCTACGCCGAATATTTCAGCGCCTATATCAAGACCGGCATCAATGCCGAACTGCTCGATCCTGAACTCGCGCGTTTCGACCTCAAGCGAATCGCCGCGGCGCTGAAGCCGGAAGGCGATCTCCAGTTCCAGTTTCTGGGTCTGCAGACGCTCTATGACCGCTACTTCCTGCATGTGCAGGGCAACCGAATCGAGCTGCCGCAGGCCTTCTTCATGCGCGTCGCCATGGGCCTCGCATTGCGCGAGATCGACCGCGAAGCCCGCGCCATCGAATTCTACAATCTGCTGTCGTCGTTCGACTTCATGGCCTCGACGCCGACTCTGTTCAATTCCGGCACGCTGCGCCCGCAGCTGTCGTCCTGCTTCCTCACCACGGTCGCCGACGATCTCGACGGCATCTTCAAGTCGGTGAAGGACAATGCGCTGCTGGCGAAATATTCCGGCGGTCTCGGCAATGACTGGACCCGCGTGCGCGGGCTGGGTGCCCACATCAAGGGCACCAATGGCGAGAGCCAGGGTGTGGTGCCATTCCTGAAAGTCGCTAATGACACGGCCATCGCCGTCAACCAGGGCGGCAAGCGCAAGGGCGCGGTCTGCGCCTATCTGGAAACCTGGCATATCGACATCGAGGAATTCCTCGATCTGCGCAAGAACACCGGCGACGACCGCCGCCGCACCCACGACATGAACACGGCCAACTGGGTGCCGGATCTGTTCATGCAGCGCGTCGAGCTTGACGGCGAATGGACACTGTTCTCGCCTGACGAAACGCCTGAGCTGCACGATCTCTTTGGCAAGCCCTTTGCCGAGCGCTATGCGGCCTACGAAGAGAAAGCCGCGCGAGGCGAGATGCGCGTGTTCAAGACGGTGCGTGCCACCGATCTGTGGCGCCGCATGCTGACCATGGTGTTCGAGACCGGCCATCCCTGGATCACGTTCAAGGACCCGTGCAACCTGCGCTCGCCGCAGCAGCATGTCGGCGTGATCCATTCGTCGAATCTCTGCACCGAAATCACTTTGAATACGTCGGATGATGAAGTCGCCGTCTGCAATCTCGGCTCGGTCAATCTGCTGAACCACATCGGCAAGGACGGCCTCGATCACGCACAGCTCAAGCGCACGGTGACCACGGCGATGCGAATGCTCGACAATGTCATCGACATCAATTTCTACACCATCCCGGAAGCACGCCGCTCCAACCTCAAGCATCGTCCGGTCGGTCTCGGCCTGATGGGCTTCCAGGACGCCCTGCAGGTCCAGGGCATCGCCATGGCGTCGGACGCTGCCGTCGCCTTCGCCGACACCAGCATGGAAGCGATTGCCTTCCATGCGATCTCGGCATCGGTCGATCTCGCCGCCGAGCGCGGCCGTTATCCGTCCTTTGAGGGATCGCTGTGGAGCCGCGGCATTCTGCCGATCGACTCCATCGAAATCCTGGCCGCTGCGCGGGGCGGCGTGGAGATGGATCGTTCCATCACGCTCGACTGGAATGGCTTGCGGGACCGTGTGAAGACGACCGGCATGCGCAATTCCAACGTGATGGCGATCGCGCCGACGGCGACGATCTCCAATATCTGCGGCGTCGCGCAGTCGATCGAGCCCGCCTATCAGAACCTCTATGTCAAATCGAACATGTCGGGCGACTTCACGGTGGTGAACGCGTTTCTCGTGCGCGATCTGAAGAAGCGCGGGCTGTGGGACGAGGTGATGGTCTCCGATCTCAAGTATTTCGACGGCAGCGTCGGATCGATCGACCGCGTGCCCGACGATCTCAAGGCGCTGTATGCGACCTCATTCGAGATCGACAGCGCTTGGCTGATCGAGGCGGCCTCGCGCCGGCAGAAATGGATCGACCAAGCGCAGTCGCTCAATCTCTACATCGCCAATCCCTCCGGCAAGAAGCTCGACCAGCTTTATCGCCTCGCCTGGACGCTGGGATTGAAGACGACCTACTACCTGCGCTCGCGCAGTGCCACGCATGTGGAGAAATCGACGCTGAAGGGCACCGACGGCAAGCTCAACGCGGTGTCGGCAACGGTGGCGACAGCGAAGACGGCAGGCGCGCCGATTCTCGTGGCATCCTCCGCGGTCACCGCGCCGGACCTGTCCGAAGCGATGGCCTGCTCGATCGACAACCCCGAATGCGAGGCGTGTCAGTAAGGGTGTGCCAAACACACTGACCTCATCCTGAGGAGCAGCCTCTTGGCCGCGTCTCGAAGGATGGCCCACGCTCATGGTTCGAGACGCCCGCTGAAGAAGCGGGCTCCTCACCATGAGGGCCGAACAAATATGCAAGGAAAACCCCATGCTCGACTGGTCCGATACCTCATCCGCTCCCCAAAAAAACGCCTTCATCCCACTCCCGCAGTCTCCCGCCGACGCCACCGGCCTTGGCACCATCGATCGCGCTGGCGGCCGCGTCTCGGTGGATGAAAAGCGGATGATCAACTGCCGCGCTGACGTCAATCAGCTGCTGCCGCTGAAGTACAAATGGGCGTGGGAGAAGTATCTCGCCGGCTGCAACAATCACTGGATGCCCACCGAAGTCTCGATGCAGGCAGACATCGCGCTGTGGAAGTCCCGCGACGGCCTGACCGAAGACGAGCGCCGCGCCATCAAGCGCAATCTCGGCTTCTTCGCGGCGTCGGAGAGCCTCGTCGCCAACAATATCGTGCTGGCAATCTATCGCCACCTCACCAATCCGGAATGCCGGCAGTATCTGTTGCGCCAGGCGTTCGAGGAGGCCGTGCATACGCACACATTCCAGTACATCGTCGAAAGCCTCGGCCTCGACGAGGGCGAACTGTTCAACATGTATCGCGAGGTGCCGTCGATCACCGAGAAGGCGGCCTGGGCGCTCAAGCACACCCAGCATCTCGACGATCCCGATTTCAAGACCGGCACGCCGGAGACCGATCAGGCCTTCATGCGCGATCTCGTCGCCTTCTACGTGATCTTCGAGGGCATGTGGTTCTACACGGGCTTTGCGCAGATCCTGTCGCTCGGCCGCCGCAACAAGATGGTGGGCATTGCCGAACAGTATCAGTACATCCTGCGCGATGAATCCATTCACCTGAATTTCGGCATCGACGTCATCAATCAGATCAAGATCGAGAATCCGCATCTCTGGACCAAGGCATTCCAGGAAGAAATCCGCGACATGATCCGGACGGCCGCCGAGCTCGAGGCGGCCTATGGGCGGGACACCATGCCGCGCGGCTTCCTCGGGCTGAATGCGGCGCTGTGCGAAACCTATATGCACTTCATCGCCAACCGCCGCTGCGCGCAAATAGGTCTCGCGCCGGTGTTTACGGAAACGGAAAATCCATTCCCGTGGATGTCGGAAGCGATGGACCTGAAGAAGGAGAAGAACTTCTTCGAAACGCGTGTGATCGAGTATCAGAACGGCGGCGCGCTGAACTGGGAGTAGTCTTTGGTCTCATATCCAAGCGCGCATGGCCCTTATGAGATCGCGTGGCTTGACCTGACTGTGTGATGCCAGCACCCATGCTGCATCACACGGATCGATCATGCACAGCACCCACATTGCCAAGGCGCCGGCATACTGGTCGAAGGCCGCTATCGTGCCGGGCATCATCGCTATCGGGCCGATGCTGCCAGGCACGCTGGCCTTCGGCATGGCGTTCGGCGCACTGTGCGCGCAGAAGAACTTTTCGCTGGCCGAAGTCATTGTCATGATGGGCACCGTCTATGGCGGCCTGTCGCAATTCGTCGCCGTGCAGTCCTGGCCGAGCGCGCTGACGCCGGGTACCATCGCGACGCTGGCTTTGCTCACGCTCACGGTCAATGTCCGTTTCATGCTCATGAGCGCGACGCTGCGGCCGTGGTTCGGCACATTGCCGCCATGGCAGGCTTATCCCGCGATGCTGCTGGTGACCGATGGCGGCTGGCTCGCGGCGATGCGCTATCGCGATCACGGCGGCGCCGATGCCTGGTTCTATGTCGGCGGCGGCATCGTGCTCTATCTGGTCTGGCTGGTCGCCGCGATCCCGGGCTTCGTGCTTGCCGAGCAACTGACCGATCCCAAGAAATACGGCGTCGATCTGGTCATGCCTGCCTTCTACGCGGCCATGCTCGTTCCGGCCTGGAAGGGACCGCGCCGGGCGATCCCGTGGGTGGTCTCCGGGATCGTGGCCCTCGTCGTTCACTGGTTGGCCGCTGGCTGGTGGTTCATCATCGCCGGTGCGCTGTCGGGCGCGATCAGTGCCGGGCTCATGGACGAGCCCGAAAAGTCGGGAGCGTCCGCATGACGGAATTTCTGCGCAGCGATGTGATGATCGCCTTCGCAGTCATGACCGCGGTCACCGTGGCCTCGCGCCTCGGCGGCTACTGGCTGATGGGCTACGTCAACGTCACGCCGCGGGTGCGCCGGATGCTCGACGCGTTGCCGGGCTCGATCATCGTCGCCGCCGCGCTCCCTGTGGCCGTCAATGGCGGGGCGGTGGTGGTTTTCGCGATCCTCGCCGCGATGGCCGTGACCATCATCCGCCGTAACGACTTCATTGCCGTCATCACCGGCATGGCAGTGGCCGCGGCCGCCCGCGCGCTCGGATTTGGCGGCTAGATCTACCCGAAAAGTTGAATCCCGCTATGCGCAAAATACCTTGTCAATGAGTCTGAACTAGTGTTCAGTTCTTATCGCGGGCACCCTCAGGCTCGCTCAAAACCTTGAAGTTACGCACCTTATTTGTGACAGCCGTCAGGTTGGCCAAGGGGTGCCGGGGATGAGAACGCCCATGGTTTACCGACGGACCCATCAAGTTGTGAAGCGGCTTGCAGCACGACGCAGTGCGATTCTGGCGGCGGCACGCGAAACTTGCGCCGAAGGGGGCATGGCGGCGGTTCAGATCGCTCCGGTTGCGGTTCGCGCCAATGTCGCAGCGGGCACGGTTTATCGGTATTTCCCGTCCAAGGCCGACCTGATTTCCGAACTCATTGCCGACGTGTCGCGCGACGAGCTCGCGGCGATCCGCCGGGCTGCCGACGCTGCGCCGGGTCCGTCGTCGGCGCTGGCCGCGGCGGTGACCACGGTGGCCGTGCATGTCGTTTCTCACCGCAAATTATCGTGGGGCATCCTGGCCGAGCCGGTTGAGGTCGATGTGACGGAGTCGCGGCTGGCCAGTCGCCGCGAGATTGCTGGCGAGATCGAATCCCGCATCGCGGCCGCCATTCGCGCCGGTCATTTGCCGGCGCAGGATACGGCACTCGCGGCCGCGGCCTTGCTCGGCGCCCTGCATGAAGCGCTGGTCGGGCCGATGGCGCCCGACAATCTCGAAGATCAGGCCAAGTTGCGCGACGCAGTGCAGACCGTCACGCTGCTGGCGCTGCGCGCCGTTGGCGTGATGGATGCCCGCGCACGCGGGCTTGTGGTGCAGGCCGTGCTTCCGACCAAGATGGCGGCTGGCGCCTAGCGCGTTTGCCAAGCGGGTGCCGGTTCGCGTCAAGAAAACGCGTCAAAACAAAAGGCTCCAGCGCTTACGGCTTGATTTTGCCGTCCTTGTCGAACTGCGCGAGGAATGCCCACAGGTCGTTGACCTCGGATTCCTTCTTGATGCCGGCAAAGGCCATCTTGGTGCCCGGGATCTTGGCCTTCGGGTCCTTGATGTATTCCTTGAACGTCGCTTCATCCCAGGTGATGCCGGAATTCTTGTTGGCGTCCGAATAGGCATAGCCCTCGGCGGTTCCCGATTTGCGGCCGTTCAATCCATTGAGTTCCGGACCGACCTTGTTCTTGGCGTTGTCGCCGATGGCGTGGCAGGCGAGGCATTTGTTGAAGGAGGACTTCCCAGCGGCGACGTCCTGTGCAAGTGCGAAGGAGGAGGCGGTCGAGGCGGCGAGAACGATCAGGGCGCCGAAAGTGACAGACTTCATGGATGGCTCTTTTTGTTTGTTGGCTTTCCAGTTTAGTTTGTTGCACACGCTCCGAGTAGTCCACAAGTGCGATGGCTGCTGCCGCGCGTCCCGGCGTCATGTGGCGCGTCATGCTTTGGTAAGCTACCCAAAGCGGCCTGGACGTGGTTGATTCATGGCAAAGCAGCAGGGTGATCGCTGCGATCTTCGGGAGTGCGCGTTCAATGACCATCATGATGCCGGCGGCGGATCAGGCTGTCCTCGCAAGGCGCGAGGCCATTGTCGCTGCGCTGCGTAAGCTGGTGCCGGGCGAGGGCGTGATCTCCAGCGCTGCCGAGATGCTGCCCTATGAGTCGGACGGGCTGATGGCCTATCGCCAGCCGCCGATGGTCGTCGTGTTGCCCGATACGACCGAGCAGGTCTCCAAAGTTCTGAAATATTGTCATGAGAACGGCATCAAGGTGGTGCCGCGCGGTTCGGGCACGTCACTGTCCGGTGGCGCACTTCCATTGGCCGATGCGGTGCTGCTTGGTCTTGGCAAGTTCAAGCGCGTGCGCGAGATTGATTTCGATAACCGCGCCGTGGTTGTCGAGCCCGGCGTCACCAATCTCGCTATCAGCCAGGCGGTGGCGCATGCGGGCTTCTACTACGCGCCGGATCCGTCGTCGCAGATTGCCTGCTCGATTGGCGGCAATGTCGCGGAGAATTCCGGCGGCGTGCACAGCCTGAAATACGGCATGACCACCAACAATCTGCTCGGCTGCGAGATCGTGCTGATGTCGGGCGAAGTCATTCGCGTCGGCGGCAAGACGGCGGAGACATCGGGCTACGACCTGATGGGGATCATCACCGGTTCCGAAGGCCTGCTGGGTGTCATCACCGAAATCACCGTGCGTATCCTGCAGAAGCCGGAGACGGCGCGCGCGCTGATGATCGGCTTTGCCGAGGTGGAGCAGGCCGGGCAATGTGTTGCCGATGTCATCAGCGCCGGCATCATTCCCGGCGGCATGGAGATGATGGACAAGCCGGCGATCCACGCCGCGGAAGCATTTGTGCATGCCGGCTACCCCCTGGACGTCGAGGCACTGCTGATCATCGAGCTCGATGGCCCCGGGGTCGAAGTCGATGAACTCATCAAACGCGTCGAGACAATAGCGCTCGGCTGTGGCTCGACCACCTGCCAGATATCGACTTCCGAGCAGGAACGGCTGCTGTTCTGGTCCGGTCGCAAGGCGGCATTCCCTGCAGTAGGTCGCATCTCGCCGGACTATCTCTGCATGGACGGCACCATCCCGCGCGCCGCGCTGCCACTGGTCCTGCGCCGCATGAAGGAAATGTCGGCCAAATACGGCCTCGGCGTCGCCAATGTGTTTCATGCTGGTGACGGCAATTTGCATCCGCTGATCCTGTACGACGCCAACAAGCCCGGCGAGCTGCAGCTCGCCGAGGATTTCGGCGCGGATATCCTGCGGCTGTGCGTCGAGGTCGGCGGCGTGCTGACCGGCGAGCATGGTGTCGGCATCGAGAAACGCGACCTGATGCCGGAGATGTTCAGCGAGGTCGATCTCAACCAGCAGCAACGCATCAAATGCGCCTTCGACTCGCAGGGTCTACTCAATCCCGGCAAGGTGTTTCCGACACTGCATCGCTGCGCCGAACTCGGTCGCGTGCATGTGCATGGCGGCAAGCTGGCGTTTCCCGATCTGCCGCGATTTTAGTTGGACGCATCCGTGGATATTTTGAAAGTCAGAGACGCTCAGGACGTCGAGCAGGCGGTACGCGCGGCAATTGCGAGCGAACAACCGCTGGAGATTGTCGGGCACGGCAGCAAGCGCATGGTCGGCCAGCCCATTGCGACCAATGCGGTGCTCGACGTGTCGGCGCTGAACGCCGTGACGTCCTATGAGCCGAACGAATTGATTCTCACCGTACAGGCCGGCGCGCCGATGGCCGACGTGCTCTCGCTGATCGATTCCAAGAATCAGCAGTTTTCGTTCGAACCGATGAACACGTCACAGCTCCTGGGAACGCCGGATATCGGCACCATCGGAGGCATGATCTCGGCCGGGCTCGCCGGGCCAAGGCGCATTCAGGCCGGCGGTGCGCGCGATCATCTGCTCGGCGTGCATGCGGTGTCCGGCTTCGGCGACAGCTACAAGGCTGGCGGCCGGGTGGTGAAGAATGTCACAGGCTACGATGTCTGCAAGCTGCTCGCCGGCGCGTGGGGCACTCTGTCCGTGATGACCGAGGTGACGCTGAAGGTGATGCCGCGCGCGGAGAGTGAGCGTACGCTGGTGCTGCGCGGGCTCGATGACATCGCCGCGAACAAGGCGATGACGGCGGCGCTGGGCTCGCCCTTCGATGTGTCGGGTGCGGCGCATCTGCCGGGTTCGGCGTTGCGCACCATGCAGGGAGCGCTTGGCGAGATAGCATCGCCCGACCAGTCGGTGACGCTGATCCGCCTTGAGGGCATCACGGCATCGGCGTCGCATCGCGCGATATCGTTGAGCGTCGCACTGAAGGCGTTCGGCAGCGCCGAGATACTGGAAGATGCTCAATCCGCGGCATTGTGGGCGGGTGTCCGGGATGTGACGCCATTCGCAGCCAGCGGCCCGCGCGCGATGTGGCCGGTATGGCGCATCGTGACGCCGCCGGCATCCGGCGGTACGCTTGGCCAGGCCATTGCGAAAGGCTCGCAAGGCGAGGTGATCTATGACTGGGGCGGTGGCCTGATCTGGGCGGCGCTGCCGCCATCGGCCGATGCGCAGGCGGTGCAACTTCGCAAGCTGGTCAATGCGGCTGGCGGTCATGCGACGCTGATCCGCGCGCCGGAATCCGTGCGCCGCGCCGTCGACGTATTTCACCCGCAGCCCAAAGGCATCGCGGCGTTGGGTGAGCGCGTACGCAACAGTTTCGATCCGAAGAACATTCTCAATCGCGGCCGGATGTCGCGTGGACAGGCGATATGAAAACCGAATTCACCCCGACCCAGCTGGCCGATCCGGATATCGCCGAGGCCGACAAGATCCTGCGCAAATGCGTACATTGCGGTTTCTGCACGGCGACCTGTCCGACCTATGTGCTGCTCGGCGACGAACTGGATAGTCCGCGCGGCCGCATCTATCTGATCAAGGAGATGCTGGAGAAAGATCAGAAACCGACGCAGGAGGTGGTCAAGCATGTCGATCGCTGCCTCTCTTGCCTCGCCTGCATGACGACCTGCCCGTCCGGCGTGAACTACATGCATCTGGTCGATCAGGCGCGGGTCAAGATCGAGAAGGACTACACCCGGCCGCTATCCGAACGGTTGTTGCGTGACGTGCTGGCCTGGGTGCTGCCGCGCCCCGGTCTGTTTCGCCTGAGCATGACCATGGCGCGACTGGCGCGCCCGCTGGCGGCGTTGCTGCCTTCCACCAGCAAGCAATCCAGCCCGAATCTGCTTAGCCGCGTGAAGGCGATGCTGACCATGGCGCCGAAGCAGTTACCTGCTGCCGGCCCATCCGGTGGCAGCGTATTTCCGGCTATCGGCGCCCGTCGTGGTCGCGTGGCACTCCTGCAGGGATGCGCCCAGCAGGTGCTTGCGCCGCGCATCAATCAGGCTGCGATCAGCCTTCTCACCCGCCATGGCATCGAGGTGGTGCTGGTTCGGGACGAGCAGTGCTGCGGTGCGCTCACCCATCATCTCGGGCGCGATGGTGACGCACTGGCACGGGCAAAAGCCAATATCGGCGTCTGGCTTGGGGAGGCGGACCGGGGCGGTCTCGACGCCATTCTGGTCACCGCGTCCGGCTGTGGGACTGTCATAAAGGACTATGGCTACATGCTGCGCGAGGACCCGGAATTCGCCGCGCCGGCCGCCAAGGTCTCTGCGCTGACGAAAGATATCAGCGAGTATGTTAGCGCCATGGATCTGCCGAAGCCTGACAAACAAAGCGACCTCGTCGTCGCCTATCACTCGGCGTGTTCGCTGCAGCACGGGCAGAAAATCACACAGGCTCCCAAAGAATTGCTTTCCAAGAACGGATTCGTGGTGAAAGATATCCCAGAGAGCCATTTGTGTTGCGGTTCGGCGGGGACGTACAACATTCTCCAGCCTGATATTGCGAGCCGGTTGCGCGATCGAAAGATCGCCAACATCGCGATGGTCAAGCCGGATATCATCGCTGCCGGCAACATCGGCTGCATGGTTCAGATCGCCGGAGGGACATCAGTCCCGGTCGTACATACGATTGAGCTTCTCGATTGGGCGACAGGCGGTCCCAGGCCAGGATTGAACTGATCTAATGTGACATCGGCCCCGCGTTAAACTGGCCCCGCGCTGGCGCGGAAGACTTGAAACGCTGGTCCCTTTTGGATCGGCGCCAACAGGAGGACCACGATGGCTAAAGGCAAGAAGTCGAAAAAGGACAAGAAGGACAAGAAAAAGCAGAAGAAGCTTTTGATGGCGGCGAAGCCCGCCAAGAAGTCCTCCAAGAAGACGTCCAAGAAATCAGCGAAAAAGACTGTGAAAAAAGCGGCCAAGAAGGCCACCAAGAAATCCGCGAAGAAATCAGCCAAGAAGACCGTGAAGAAGGCGGCCAAGAAAGGCGCCAAGAAAGCCGTCAAGAAGGTCGCAAAAAAGGCGGCCAAAAAGGCGCCGAAGAAGACTGTCGCCAAGAAGGCCGTGAAGAAGGCCGCGCCGAAAAAGGCCGCCAAGAAAGCGACACCAAAGAAAGCTGCCAAGAAGACCGTGAAGGTGCCTTCCGCGCTGCTGACCAGCACGGCGCCCGCGCCGGCCGTGGTCGAGGCGTCGGTGCCGGTTGCGATGCCGCCGAAGCCGCCGCGCAAGCCGCGCGTCTCCAAGCCGAAGCCGGTCGAACCGCCGATGACGGCGCCGGCCGCCGAGACGCCGAGCTGGGCGACGGGGGAGCATGATCCCTCACCGGTCGAAGGGCATTCTTCAGGCGAGACGACGGCGATCGAATCTCCTGGCGATACGTCGCCCGATCACGACGAAACCAGATAGTCGAACCGGATTCAGTCCGCGTTCCTGACTCGCCGATAAACTCCGGAAAACCGCAGCGCTCGCCGTTGCGGTTTTTTGCTTGGTCAGGCGCCGTCGCGAATCGTGCGCCTCAACCGATGCCGGTTTCCCGATGTTGCCAGCGATTCGGACGATCCCGACTTGGCAGGCCCTCATGGGTGTGGATTGATCTGCTGGTGACAGGGTGATGATCCGCAATTCCCGACCGCTGGTCGTTCCTTACTGGACTATTCCTGGCCGGAATCCCTCCAAAAGCGTTGTGCTTTTGCAACACCGCGCCACAACCTCTCACGGAAACGTCAGAACGCCTATTTAGGCGGCATTTGCTCGTTTTTTTTTCTTCACCGCTCAGGTTCCACGCCCCAGAGTTGCGTCCAGTCGATGAACGTCGCGGTCTCGCCGTCTTTCGGACACGGAACTGCCTCTGGTTTCAAAAGTGATGGGGAATGTCATGAAGAAGATTGTTGTCGTGTCTGCTGCGGTGCTCGCCATGGGGATGAGCGCGGCTTCGGCAGCCGACCTGGGCGCGAAGATGTACAAGAAGGCTCCGCCGATTGAAGCCTTCAATCCTTGGGATTTCGCTTTCGGCGGCGCGATCATGAGCAACTACGTGTTCCGCGGTGTCACCCAGTCGAACGGCCAGAAGGGTTCTGTCGCCGCTTACTTCGAACCGCGCTACAACATCACCAAGGACGTCCAGCTTTACGCTGGTGTGTCGGGTGAGAGCATCTCCTTCACCAACCGCGCTTCGATGGAACTCGACGGTTACTTCGGTATCCGCCCGACCTGGGGCGCTGCTGCGTTTGACTTCGGCTTCTGGTACTACGGTTATCCAGGTGGCCAGTGCATCGACTCGACCCTCGGCGGTGGTGGCGTTTGCGCGCTTGGATCGAATTCGGCGCTTCCCGCTTTGAACGCAATGAAGAAAGACGTCAGCTTCTACGAAGGCTATGCCAAGCTGAACTACACCTTCAATGACTACTTCTCGCTCGGCGGTAACGCCTTCTACTCGCCGAACTTCCTCAACACCGGCGCAGACGGCACCTATGCTTCGATCACCGGTAAGGTGATCGCGCCGTCGACCTGGTTCGGTTCGACCGGCATCGGCTCTTACGTGTCGGGTGAATTCGGTCGCCAGTGGCTGGGCACCTCGGATGCCTTCTACGGCACTGCACAGTTCCCACGCGGCATCAAGTATGCCGACTACAACACCTGGAACGTCGGCATCGGCTTCACCTACAAGGTGTTCACGCTGGACCTGCGTTACTCGGACACCAACCTGTCCAAGGGTGATTGCAACGCCTTCACCTCGGACTTCACTGCTTCGGGCACCAACAACGTCACCGCGATCAACCCGGGCGGCGCTGGCTCGAGCTGGTGCGGCGCGACCGGCATCGTCAAGCTCTCGGCTGACCTGACCGCGATGTCGAACCTGAAGTAAGAACTTCGACTGAGATCAAAGGGGCGGCAGAGCAATCTGCCGCCTCTTTTCTTTTGGGGCAGGGCTTCCATGAACCGGGACTGGTTGCGGCGTGCCGCGAATGCGATCCGTCGCAACAATCATCGCAATGCGCTGGCTGGTGCCGTTGCCGGGCTGGGGGCCGGGATTGCCATCGGTGTGATGGAGTTCTTCTCGGCCGTTGCGCATTATCCGCTGGTCATCATCCCTTTTGCGACCTCGATCGTCCTCGTGATCGGCTCCCCGGAAGCCGAGCCGGCGCAACCGCGCGCGCTGGTCGGAGGGCACCTCATCGCGACGCTGGTGGGGCTGGTGGTGCTCAAACTGACGGGGCCGCATGGCTGGGCGGCCGCCATGGCAGTCGGCCTCGCTGTGCTGGCGATGTATGTCACCGGCACATTCCACCCGCCTGCCGGGATCAACCCCTTGCTTGTCGTCTCCCACGCACTGCCCTGGACATTCCTGCTCGCGCCGGTGCTGGTCGGCGCACTGCTGCTCGCGAGCTTCGCGCTGGTCTGGCATCGTTATGCGGCAGGCCGCGCCTGGCCGCGGCACTGGTCCTAGCGGCGCGCGTGATTTCTCAGGCGTCCGTCGTGGCCTTTGCATCCCTTAGCGCGAAGTGATCGCCGGATCGCGTGAGCGATACCCTGCGCTGATGCAAGGCATCGAGCGTGTTGCGGTGGCCGATCGAAACGATGGTCGTGCCAGGCAGCTCGTCTTCCAGCAGCCGGTACAAAGCCGCTTCCGATGGTTCGTCGAGTGACGCCGTAGCCTCGTCAAGGAAGAGGTATTGCGGCTTTTGCAGCAGTGCGCGGGCGACACCGAGACGCTGCTGCTCACCGAGCGATAGCATCCGATTCCAGTGGCCGTCTTCATCAAGCCGGGTCGCCAGCGCAGGCAGACCTACGGCCGTGATGGCATCAGCGATCTCCTGTGGGCTGAATGCGTCGGTCTCAGCGGGATAAGCCACCGCATCCCGCAACGGGCCGACCGGGAAATACGGCCGCTGCGGCAGCATCATGATTGCCGCATCCGCAGGGATCGAAATCTTGCCTTTGCCGAACGGCCATATGCCGGCGATGGCGCGGAATAGCGTGGATTTTCCGGAGCCCGATGGGCCGGTAAGCAGCGTGCGTTCGCCGCGGCGGAAATTGAAGCCCGGTGTTTCAACCATGGCAGCCCCGTTGGGGAGCGCGAGCGTGAGGCCGACCAGCGCGATGTCGCTGCTGCCGGTCTCGGCGACGTGAACGATATCGGCCTTTGTCGTCTGCGCCTGCGCATTGGCGATGGCGTGTTCGAAGCCATCGAGGCGCATCACGCCGGACTGCCATTCTGCAAGCGTGCGATACGCTGTGACGAAGAACGAGAGTGCGCCCTGCACAGTGCCGAATGCATCCGCTGTCTGCATCACCGCGCCGAGCTGGACCTTCTCCGCGAAATAGGCCGGTGCGACCAGAACATAGGGCAGGATGATCGCGATCTGCTGATAACTGACCGTGAAGGACGTCAGCTTCTTGGTGCGGCGCATGATGTCGAGCCAGTTGCCGACGACCAGCTGGAAGCGGGTCGAGAGTCGCTGGCGCTCGACAGGCTCGCCACGCAGCAGCGCGATCTGCTCGGCGTTTTCGCGGGCGCGCACCAGGTTGAAACGGAAGTCCGCTTCATAGCGCTGCTGCTGGAAATTCAACGCCATCAATGGCGCACCGATATAGTGCGTCAATGCGGTGCCGATCACGGCGTACACCAATGCGCCCCAGACGAGATAGCCGGGGATCGGGATATCGCGGCCGAACACATGCAGCGGCGCTGCATCGGACAGGCCCCACAGGATGATTACGAAGGAGAACAGTGTGACGACTGAACTCAGTAGTCCGATCCCGATGTCCAGCGTCTTTTCGACGAACAATCGGACGTCTTCCGCGATGCGCTGGTCCGGATTGTCGGCAGCGTCGCCCTGCAGCTGCATGCGGTAGTGGTTGGCGTCGGCCAGCCAGCTGCCGAGATAGCGCTCGGTCATCCAGCGGCGCCAGCGGATCTGGAGCCACTGGTTGAGATAGAGCTGATACACTTTGAGTGCGATGTTGATGGCCGCGAGGACGCTGAAGTAAGCCAGCTGATAGGTGAAGACGTCGAGGTTTCTCTCCTGAAGAGCGTTGTAGAACGTGTTGTTCCAGCGATTGAACAACACGCTGAGGCCGACCACCGCCAGCTCGATCGTAATCACCGCTGCAAGTAATCCGATCCCCGCCCATTTGTCCTCGGAACGAAAATAGGGAACCGCGATCCGCCAGACGGTCGCGAGTGTGGAGCGGATGTTATTCACAGATCGTCTCCGGGAAGAGGGCTCTAAGCCCTTAAAATCAGAAATGATTTCCAGCGTTTAGACTAAAGTAGCTGGATTGATGGCCTGCGGCACCTTGTCGCGAAACTGTGATTCACCCTAGCATGACCAAAACCGAGGCATGGGGGCCTCACATCGCGTAGCCATGGCACTATCGGCTTTGACCGATCGTGGATGCCCTCGCAAGTGAACAATCAGCAATTTGCCGATCGATAACGATCGAGCCGCTGCAATAACATCAGGGGAGAACGACCATGTGGAATCAGGTCTATAATCCATTCAACAGCAGTACGATCTCGACGCTTATCGCCGCGATACCGGTTGTCGTCTTGCTGGTCCTGATCGCCACCAACAAGGTCAAGGCACATATCGCCGCTATCATCGCCCTGGTGCTGGCCAACCTCGTGGCGATTTACGCATTTACGATGCCTGCCAACATGTCGCTTCGCGCGTCGGCGCTCGGCATCGTCACCGGCTTCTTCCCGATTGGCTGGATCGTTCTCAACGTCATCTTCATGTATCGGCTCACGGTGGACAGCGGCCGTTTCGAAGTGCTGCAGCGCGCAATCGGCGGCGTCACCAATGACCGACGTTTGCAGATCCTGCTGATCGCGTTTTCGTTCGGCGCATTCTTCGAGGGAGCATCGGGCTTCGGTACGCCGGTGGCGGTCACCGGCGCCGTGCTGATCGGCCTCGGTTTCTCGCCGCTGGCTGCCTCCGGCCTGTCGCTGATCGCGAATACTGCGCCGGTCGCCTATGGCGCGCTCGGCACGCCGATCCAGGGCCTCGCCACCGTGACCGGCTTCGATCCCTTCGTGCTCGGCGCGATGGTCGGTCGGCAGCTGCCGATCTTCTCCATGATCGTGCCGTTCTGGGTGGTGTGGGCCTTCGCCGGCTGGAAGGGCATGAAGGAAGTCTGGCCAGCGATCCTCGTCACGGCTCTGTCCTTCGCGATCCCGCAGTTCGTGATCTCGAACTACATCAATCCGTGGATTGTCGACATCGGTGCGTCGCTGATCTCGATGGGCGCGCTGATCCTGTTCCTGAAGGTCTGGCAGCCGAAGAGGGTCTGGACCTCGGCCGCGCTGCGCCAGCGCGACGACTCCGCATCCACCGTGCCGCCGGTGAAGCCGATGAGCACCGAGAGGCTGACCTCCGCCGAAGTGTGGAAGGCGCTGACGCCGTGGATCATCCTCTGCGTCATCCTGCTGATCTGGGGCACCAACTGGTTCAAGGGCATCGTCAACCCGATCTTCGCCTGGAACTATCCGGTGCCCGAACTGCACAACATGATCAACAAGGTGCCGCCGGTGGCCGCCAAGCCAACGCCGGAAGGCGCGGTGTTCGCGTTCACCTACGTCTCCTATACCGGCACCGGCATGTTGCTGGCGGCGATCATCTCCGGCTTCATCATGGGCTTCTCGCCCGCAAAGATGATCGTGGAATATGGCCGCACCATCAAGATCTGCGCCTACTCGCTGATCACCATCTCGGCGATGCTGGCCATCGGCACGCTGACGCGCCTGTCGGGCGTCGATGCGACGCTCGGTCTGGCCTTTGCTGCGACCGGCGTGCTGTACCCGTTCTTCGGCACGCTGCTCGGCTGGCTCGGCGTCGCGCTGACCGGGTCGGACACGGCATCGAACGTGCTGTTCGGCAATCTGCAGAAGATCACGTCCGAACAGCTCGGGCTGTCACCGATTCTGATGAGTGCTGCGAATTCGTCGGGTGGCGTGATGGGCAAGATGATCGATGCGCAATCGATCGTTGTGGCGTCCACCGCGACCAACTGGTTCGGGCATGAGGGCACCATTCTGCGCTTCGTGTTCTGGCACTCGATCGTGCTGGCCTGCATGGTCGGCAGCTTCGTGATGCTGCAGGCCTATGTCTATCCGTTCACACTGATGGTTCTGAAGTAAGCCACGCGCCATTCGCGAAAATCGATTCCCGCGGCTGCAAGGCCGCGGGAATTTTCGCGTTCGCGCCATATTGTTTCCCGACGGTTCTGGTCAATCGTCGTGCCCCCGCGTAGAACCGCGGCCATTGTCGCCGATCCCATCACGCCGAGAATTCATATGACTGCCATGACCACATTGCTGCGGGGGGCTTTTGCCGGCGCTGCACTTCTGATTGTCATCCCCGCGCATGCCGCCGACGAGTTTCCCTTCGGCATGGAAATGACTCTCGACGCGCAGCGTCAGCCTGGTTCGAAGCGGATTCCCAATCTGGAAATCGGCGAGGCCGGCGAGACGCGGGTAGAGTTGTGGTGCAAGGGCGGCAAGGGACAGTTCTCGGTCGCCGGCAATACGATCGTGTTCGTCGCGGGTGCGATGGAAAATCGGAGCTGCACCGATGCGCAGGCGCAGCTCGACGATCAATTGCTGGCCGATCTGGGCGCCGCGACCAACTGGCAGCGACGCGGTGATGCAGTGACGTTCGTCGGGCCGAAGTCGCTGCGGTTTCGGCTGAATACGAACTGAGTTCTGGAGCCGCGAGAGCTTCTTTATTGAAGCAGGCTACTTCCAGTTCGAATTATCCGCGTCCCAACGCTGCGCCTTGAACTCGGCGGCGACGGCCGCAACGGCGCCGTTGTCGTCGCGCGGATCGCTTTCCTCATCGACCGTCGGCGAATCCGCGAGAGCAAGCTTCGCGCCTGAGTTCTCATCCGCAGTGGTGACCGACGGCGTGCTGATCCACAGGATAAGCTTGTCTGTCGTGCCGGGCCTGTCGGGAGCGATGATCGCACTGATCTCGACCGTCTCGGTCAATTCGAGCGCAGGGAGAACCTGGCTCGGCCGCTTGAAGGTCAGCTTGAGTTTTCCAGTCTCGTCATCCCATGAACTCCCCGCAGGCTTGCCCGACATGGTTTTGGCGAGAACATTTGCCAGCGTCGTCGCCAGCTTGTCGCGATTGAGCTTGTCGCCATCGCGCCAGTCGGCGGCCGCAAAGCGCACGGTGCGGTCCATGTCCACGGCACCGGTGGTCCAGCCGACATTGACGACGCCGGGATAGGTCTTGGTCTTGGCGATGAAGGCGGCCGCGCGTTCCGGATCGATGGCGAGGCTGATGACCTGCTCGCCGGCACGTAGCGCGTCGCAGGAGACTGTCAGACTGTTCAGTGCGACTTCCACGGCCTGCCCGCGCAGCGTGCGGACGAAATCCAGCGCGGCTTCGAGCTTGATCTTGACCGCGATGGCCTCGGGGGAGACTTCGGTGAAGTCCTTCGGCGCGGGTGCGATATTGTCGTCGGTGGACTGGTTGTCCTGGAATTCCTTTTCACTCTGGTCGGAATTGTCCGAGGACGTCACGTTGTTGTTGGTCTGGCCGACCGAGATCTGGCCCTTGAATTCGAATGTGTCGCCGGTCGGCCGGCGGTTCAGCTTGATGGTCACCGGCAGCTTGTCGACCTGGGTCTGCGTCGCGCCGGTGAGGGTCGAACCATTCACGGTCAGATTGGCGACGAAGCGATCCTTGCGCTCGCTGCCCTTCTCGGCGGGATAGCAGACGTCAAGCGTCGCGGCTGTGACGGTCTTGCCCTGCCGCGTCTCGCGCAGGATGACGTCGGCATTGCCGTTCATGACACCGTCGATCGAGGTGAAATAGCGCGTCTCCGGGCCTGCCGGCTGGCTCTTCGGCGCGGCCTTTACCTGCGCGAAGGCATGATGGACGGTCGCAACCGAGGCGGTGACCGTGAGGCCGAGCAGGCAAAGGTGAAGCGCGCGCATTTAAAAAGTCCCTGGACGTGAACGACGTGTCTCCGGGCGGATTTGGCTGGATCCGCCCAAGTAAGGTCAATCACGGGATTGAATCAGAACCGCGACCAAGGCGAAAGGCCATAAGTCGCAGGCGCATTGTATCAGGACAAAAAAGAAGGCCGCCCGGAGGCGGCCTTCGATCACAAAGCGGTTGAGCGAGCGCGCAGGGCTTAGAAGCCCATGCCTCCCATTCCGCCCATGCCACCCATACCGCCGCCGCCCGGCATCGCCGGTGCAGCTTCCTTCGGCAGTTCGGCGACCATGGCTTCGGTGGTCACCAGCAGGCCGGCAACCGAGGCTGCGTCCTGCAGTGCAGTGCGCACCACCTTGGCGGGATCGATGATGCCCTTGGCGACCATGTCGACATAGGTTTCGGTCTGCGCGTCGAAGCCGAAGGTCTCGGACTTCTCGTCCAGGATCTTGCCGACCACGATCGAGCCTTCCACGCCGGCATTCTCGGCGATCTGGCGGATCGGAGCTTCCAGCGCCTTCAGCACGATGTTGATACCGGCCTGAACGTCGGCATTCTCGTTGGTGAGACGACCGACGGCCTTCTTGGCGCGGAGGAGAGCCGTGCCGCCGCCGGGGACGATGCCTTCCTGAACGGCCGCACGGGTCGCGTTCAGCGCGTCATCCACGCGATCCTTCTTTTCCTTCACTTCGACTTCGGTCGCGCCGCCGACGCGGATCACCGCGACGCCGCCTGCCAGCTTGGCCAGACGTTCCTGCAGCTTCTCGCGGTCGTAGTCCGAGGTGGTTTCCTCGATCTGCGCCTTGATCTGGCCGACCCGGGCCTCGATCGCCGGCTTCTTGCCAGCGCCGTTGACGACGGTGGTGTTTTCCTTGTCGATCACGACCTTCTTGGCGCGGCCGAGCATGGCGAGCGTGACGCTTTCCAGCTTCATGCCGAGATCTTCCGAGACGAGCTGACCGCCGGTCAGGATTGCAAGGTCTTCCAGCATCGCCTTGCGGCGATCGCCGAAGCCCGGTGCCTTGACGGCAGCAACCTTGAGGCCGCCGCGCAGGCGGTTGACGACGAGGGTGGCGAGGGCTTCGCCTTCGACGTCTTCAGCAATGATCAGGAGCGGCTTGCCCGACTGCACCACGGCTTCGAGCACCGGCAGCATGGCCTGCAGGCTGGAGATCTTCTTCTCGACGAGCAGGACATAGACGTCCTCGAGCTCGGCGGTCATCTTCTCGGCATTGGTGACGAAGTAGGGCGACAGGTAGCCGCGGTCGAACTTCATGCCCTCGACGATGTCGACTTCGGTCTCGAGCGACTTGTTTTCTTCAACCGTGATGACGCCTTCGTTGCCGACCTTCTGCATTGCCTGGGCGATCATCTTGCCGATGGCGGCGTCGCCGTTGGCGGAGATGGTGCCGACCTGGGCGACTTCAGCCGAAGATGCAACCGGCTTGGCGCGCTTGGTGATGTCCTTGATGACGGCGGCGACGGCGATATCGATGCCGCGCTTGAGGTCCATCGGGTTCATGCCGGCAGCAACCGACTTGGCGCCTTCACGGACGATGGCCTGGGCCAGCACGGTGGCAGTGGTGGTGCCGTCGCCTGCGGTGTCGTTGGTCTTGGAGGCGACTTCGCGCAGCATCTGCGCGCCCATGTTCTCGAACTTGTCCTCGAGCTCGATCTCCTTGGCGACGGTGACGCCGTCCTTGGTGATGCGGGGCGCGCCGAACGACTTCTCGATCACGACATTGCGGCCCTTCGGACCGAGCGTGACCTTGACGGCGTTGGCGAGAATGTCGACGCCGCGCAGCATGCGATCGCGCGCGTCTCCGGAGAATTTAACGTCTTTGGCTGCCATGTGATGGTGCTCCTGAATTCTTGAAAGGTGAACTTAAAACGCTGTCATGGCCGGGCTTGCCCCGGTGATGACAGCGTTTGTGGCAGGCGGCGTCGCTTAAGCGATCACGCCCATGATGTCCGACTCCTTCATGATGAGGAGTTCTTCGCCGTCGAGCTTGATCTCGGTGCCCGACCACTTGCCGAACAGAACCTTGTCGCCGACCTTGATGTCGATCGGGATCAGCTTGCCGGCTTCGTCGCGACCACCAGGGCCGACGCCGACGACTTCGCCTTCCGACGGCTTTTCCTTGGCGCTGTCCGGGATGATGATGCCGCCCTTGGTCTTCTCGTCGGCGACGATGCGCTTGACGACGACGCGGTCATGCAGCGGGCGGAATTTGGTCTTGGCCATAGGATTGTCCCTTTGGGTTGCGATCTGGGTGCCATTACGGAGGCGGGCAGGAATCCAGCCGGAACGCTCAAGGCGGCCGGCTCATTCCCTTAGCAATCGCGCTCCGGGAGTGCTAATTGAGCGTCCGGGAGATATGGCCAGACGCTTTTTGAGTCAAGCGAGGCCTTAAGGCCTTGGTGAGGCCAATATGGGATGATCTGGAAACCATAACGGAGCATCGGCGTAACTTGGCCGGCCTTATTGCTCCGTCAGGTGTTTTGCGCTTGGCTGCTGGGACGGGCAGTCGGGGAATTTGCTCAGGGGATGATATGATCAGGTCACGCTACGCCCGCACGATTGCCCATCTGGCGATCGTTTCAACTTTGGCGCTGTCATTGGGCGGGTGCGGCACGTCTGGTGGATTGGGCGGCTTCAGCTTTGGGAACTCGCAGCCGACACCGCCGCCGGAGCCTCCGCCGGCGCCGGAACTGCCAGCCTCGATCCGGTCGGAAGAACTCGTCGGCCGCTGGGGTCTGGCGTCCTACATGAACCCCAACGATCGCGTTCGTACCGAGAACGCCGCGCGCGGCCAGTGCAAGCAGCCCTATATCATTGGCCAGGGTGCCACCGGCGGGGTCATCATGCATCTCGCCGACGAGGCGACGCCACAGGAACTGCGCCTCAAGGGAAGCCCGAGCGGCAAGAACTATATCGGTCCGGCCGGTCCCGCCGGCGGTGAGAAGGATCGCGAGATCGTCTCCTTTGACGGCCGGATTCTCGTCACCCGCTTCATCGACAAGGACGCAGCAGTCCGCTACGGCAACATGGTCTATGTCCGCTGCGCGCCCAAGGCATGACCTGAGGCGTAGTGCGGGTCCCGCCATTCTGCTGACAATGTGAGATCATGCACCGATTGCGCGACCTTTTTTTCGGACCGGGCCGCGCGGTCCTCGTGCTGGCATTCACCCAGATCCTGACCTGGGGCATCCTGATCTATCCTCCGGTGCTGACCATGCCGCATGTCACGGCGGCGCATGGCTGGTCGCTGGCCTTCGGTATGGCCGGCTTTTCGTTGGGGCTGATCGTATCGGGGGTGTTGTCGCCCATCGTCGGCGGATTGATCGACCGGCACGGCGGCAATGTGGTGATGGCATCCGGCGCGCTGGCTGGTGCTTTGGGCCTCGCGCTGTTTTCGGTTGCCGATCATCCCGTGACCTATCTCGCCTGCTGGCTGTTGCTCGGCGCTGCGATGTCGGCGTCGCTCTACGATCCGGCCTTTGCGACGCTGACGCGGATCTTCGGGGCTTCGGCGCGGCGGCAGATCACCTTCGTGACCTTTGCAGGCGGCTTTGCCTCGACGGTCGGTTGGCCGGCGACCCATCTTCTGCTTGAGGCCGTCGGCTGGCGGGGCACCTACCTGACCTTCGCAGCGATCTTCGCCTTTGTCGTTGCGCCGCTGCATGCCTTTGCATTGCCGCGCCATGTTGCCGTCGCGCCTCTGCCCGTGGCGGACGCCGTTGTCGTCCCCCAGCACGCAACCCTGCGCCCGCAAGGCTGGCCGTTCATCCTGCTGGCCGCGGCTTTCTCGCTTTACAGTTTCATTCTGTCGGGCGTGACGTCGAACCTCTTGGCCCTGCTGGAACGCGGCGGGCTCAGCGCTGCAACGGCGGTGACCATCGGTGCGATGTTCGGCCCGGCGCAGGTGGCATCGCGGCTGGCTGACTTCATGCTGGTGGGGCGCACCCATCCGCTGTGGATCGCGCGCGGGGCGGTGGTGCTCGTAGTGTCAGCCTTTGCGATGCTGGCCTTTGCCGGAATATCGTTTCCGCTGGCGGCCTTGTTCGCCATCGCTTTCGGCGCCGCCAATGGCGTCATGACCATCGCGCGCGGCGCGCTGCCGCTTCTGATGTTCGGTCCGGTGGGCTATGGCCGGGTCATCGGCCGTATCGCGCGGCCGGCCTTGTTCGTGCAGGCTTTTGCGCCGTTCGTGGTGGCGTCGGCGGTCGAGACGCTGTCCGACCGCACCGTCCTGCAACTGGGCACGATCGGTGCCCTGATCGTTCTGGGGTGTTTTCTGGCAATCCGTCCGCCGGGTGTCGCCACCCGGCGTTAGTCAGTCATCAACCTTAGCCGAACATCGCGTCGATATCGTCCTGCGAGGCATGGCCGATATCGCCATCCAGCTTCGGACCGTTCAGCAGCTTCTCGTCTTCGCCGCGCTCGTCGACCTTGGCCGGCGCGTGCGCCTTGATCTCGTCGACGCCGCCCCAGATGTCCATCATCGCGGTGATGCGATTCTCGATGAACTTCATGGTGGTCATGACCTTGCTGATGCGCTGGCCGGTGAGGTCCTGGAAGTTGCAGGCTTCGAAGATCGCGACGACATTGTCGCCGATCTCTTCGAGCATCTGCTTCTGCTGATCGGGCGAGGTCACCTTGCCGAGCGCTGTCGATGCGTTGTCGATGGCTTCGGCTGCAGCGAGGATCTGCTGCGTGGCTTCTTCGGTGCCGCCGACGACGGCGCCGAGTTCACCGTTGACCTTGGCCATTTCGTCGCCTTCGAAGCTCTTGCCATGAAGAACTGCGATTTCCTGCTTGGTCCGGGTAATGGCGTCGTGGATGAGGTCGAGTTCGATCTTCAGCTTTTCGCACTGCTCGATCTGTGCGCGATAGGTTGCGAGCAGGGACTGCGCTTCCGCGATTTGTTGATCGGCGGCGGCGCCGACCTGATCTGTCACGGCGTTGCGGCCCGGCGTTCCCATCTGCGCGCGGATCGCGCGGAGCTCGGCCATGATTTCGCGATGCATCGGCATTGGCTCGCTGCCTACAACTTCATTGGGCATAGGCGCAGTACCGAAAACTTCTTCAATGCGAAATCGCTTGCGACGAACAGACATCAGGTCCCCCAACGTTCAATCAATTCCCCGTTCGTATACGCATGAGTTTAACGTGAAGTTCACGCGGGAACTTCGTGCCGATGCTCAAGTATCTCTGGAGGAACTGTTAGTTAACCATGGAGCCTTCGCGTTTAGTCAAAATAAACGCTACCTGACAGAACAGCGCCTTCTGACGATGTGGTGAATCCAAACGGCGATTGTGTTTACCAAACCGAGGCGATTTTAACCTTAAGTCGGAGTGTGCAAAGCGCTTCTCAGGTGAGAACGCGCACGACGAAACAGTGCAGAGTACGTCGATGTTCAAAAAGTTCTCTCTCACGCTTCTCGCCAGCGCGTCCTTCCTCGGCGCTGGATTCCATCAGGCGCTCGCGGTGGAAGCCGCAGCGCCATTCGCCGAGCCTTCGGTGGTCTATGCGCAGCAGCCGCAGCGTCCCATGCAGCGCACGGCCTATGCCGAGCGCTCGCGCATGGGCGGTGGCTTCATCGAGTTTCTGTTCAGCGATGGTCCGGCACAGCAGGGCCAGCGCTATCAGCAACAGCCGGACTACTCCTACGAGCAGCGACGTCCGCTGCTGCCGCCGATGGATCCGCAACAGCGTGTCTATCGGCAGGAAGAAACGGCAGATGCCGCGCGCCCCGGGCTCGATCCCAAATATCAGCCGCAGATGGTCGAGTATCAGGGCAGCGAAAGCGCCGGCACCATCGTCGTCGATACGCCGAACAAGTTCCTGTTTCTTGTACAGGGCGGCGGCAGAGCGATGCGCTATGGCATCGGCGTCGGCCGACCGGGCTTCACCTGGTCCGGTGTAAAGACGATCACGGCGAAGAAGGAATGGCCGTCGTGGACGCCGCCGAAGGAAATGCTGGCGCGCCGTCCTGACCTGCCGCGTTACATGGAAGGCGGTCCGGAGAATCCGCTCGGCGCCCGCGCGATGTATCTCGGCTCGACCCTGTATCGTATTCACGGCTCCAACGAGCCATGGACGATTGGCACCAACGTTTCTTCAGGCTGCATCCGCATGCGCAACGAGGACGTCATCGATCTCTATGGCCGCGTCGGTGTCGGTGCAAAGGTCATCGTGATCTGATCGATCGTCGCTGGAAATGAAAACGGCCGCTCATCAGAGCGGCCGTTTTGCTTTGCTGGTCTGGATGATCAGGCGAAATCGCTGTCGTCGGAATCCATGTCCATGGAGTCGTAGTCACCGTCGTCCTGGTCTTGATCCTGGTCCTGATCGGCGTCGGCCTGTGCCTGATCGAACGATCCGGCGCGGGAGCCGCCGGATGAGCCGATGTCATTGACGCCGGCCTGATTGGCGAGGCCTCCGCCGGACGAATCCGAACCGGAGCTCCAGGGGCTCCTGCTCTCGCTGGCATTGGCGGCGTCGCCGAAACCTTGCTGGTGGCTGCCGCCCATCATCGAACGGATACTGCCGAGCAGAAGCGAGCCGCCGACCACGCCGGCTGCGGCCGCCGCTGCGGTACCCAGAAACGAACCGCCGCCACCGCCAGCCTGGGGCTGCTGCTGGCCGAACTGGCCCGGTCCCGGACCTTGGCCGTATCCGCCCTGACCATAGCCACCTTGCGGCTGCGGCTGGCCGAGAACCTGTCCGGTGTTCCAGGCAGCGCGGCTCGGCTCGGGCGGGCGTACGCTCGGCACGGAGCCGCGCGGCGGGTTGGGGCTCTGAGCCTGACCGAACAGGGCGTCACGCATCGAATCGAGAAAGCCGCCCTGCGGAGCCTGTTCGGGGGCGCCGTTACCTTCGAGCTGCTGGATGCGCTCATGGGCGCGCTTCAGCGCTTCGTCCTGCAGCAATACGGTCTGCACCAGCGCATACCGCGCATTGGGTGCGCGGCGCTGGCCCTGCGCAATGGCGTCGAGGGCGTCCGGATCGCGTGGCGCGCCTTCAACCTTGCTGAGCCGGTCAAAGAGATCGTCAACCAGTTGGCGTTCTTGCGGTGTCATGGCGTCCTCTGTCTCAAAGCCGCGCCTCGAATAGCGCGCAGGAGATGTAATGACGCTTTGTGTCGCGAATAGTGCCCTCCGGATTAAATTTCGGTATGCGACAAAACAGCAGGTGAGGGGCCTCACGCCTCGCGGGCATAGCGTGCGAGGTTGTGCTGCAGCAAGTCGAGCACCTGATCCCGTGCCGGATCGCGGGTCCCTCTGACCCAGGCGGCGGCGAGGGGCAGTCTGTTCATGGCCGCCATGCCCAGTGGCATATAGCGAACCCCGCGCGCGGGCATGCGCGAGGTCCAGCGCGGCACGATTGCCAGCCCGATCTCGGCGGCCACGAGATTGACGATGGTCTGCTTCTCATCGGCAATCTGGACGACATTTGCCTGTAGTCCGGACTCTGCAAACAGCTTCATCGTCAGGTCGTGACTATGCGGCCGCGAACGTCGCTCCGGCACGATCAGCGGTTCGTCAGCAATGTCCGAGATCGACAGAGTCGCGCGCGATGCCAGCGGATGTCGTTCGGAGATGGCCACCACCGCCGTCTCGTGAAACAGAAACATGAATTCCAGCCGCTTGTCGGCGCTCTGAGGCGGCCGGACGAAAGCGAGATCGAGCCGGCCGGAAAGCAGGCGAGGGAGTAGGCGGATCGTCTTGTCCTCAATCAGCCTGATCGCGACGTTCGGAGCTTGCTCACGAAGATCGTGAAGCAATGCCGGAAGTAGTCCGGCGGCGGCGCTGTCGATCGCACCAACGCGGATCGTGGCGGCGCGGGCGCGCACGCGTTCGCGGAATGACGATGCGATCTGGTCGGCATGGGCGATGAGGTCGCGCGCCTGTTGCAGAAATTCGGCACCGTCGTCGGTCAATGCAACGCTGCGCGTTGTGCGCGTCAGCAGGCGCGTGCCGAGATCGTCTTCCAGCATGCGGATGGTGCGGCCGAGCGCCGACGGCATCATCTCGAGCCGCTGCGCGGCGCGGCCGAAATGCAGCTCGTCCGCCGCGACGACAAAACAGCGCAGCTGATGCAGGTCCATCGGTCCTCCTGGCGAACTCTTGTCGCCCGACAATCCATTATATCATTTATTTGTACAATAAAATGCGATTGAGCCCGGCGCTGCCGGCCTGCAGGGTGGGACTAATCAACTCAACCCAGCAGAGACCTCACCATGCGCGAATATTCCATCGCGGCCATTCCGGCCGACGGCATCGGCCCCGAAGTCATCGCCGCCGGTACCCGTGTGCTGGAAGCGCTGCAGAAGCGCGTCGGCGATGTCACTTTCAATGTCGAGACCTTCGACTGGGGCTCGGCCTATTACCGCAAGCACGGCGTGATGATGCCGGCCGACGGCCTGCCGAAACTGAAGAAGTTCGACGCGATCTATTTCGGCGCGGTGGGTGCGCCCGACGTGCCGGATCACATCACGCTCTGGGGTCTGCGGTTGCCGATCTGCCAGGGCTTCGACCAATACGCCAATGTGCGCCCGACCAAGATCCTGCCCGGCATCACCTCGCCGCTGCGCAACGTGAACACCGGCGATCTCGACTGGGTGATCGTGCGCGAGAATTCCGAAGGTGAATATGCCGGCTGCGGCGGCCGCGTGCATCGCGGACTGCCCGAGGAAGTCGGCACCGAAGTGTCGGTGTTCACCCGCGTCGGCGTACAGCGGATCATGCGCTATGCGTTCAAGCTGGCGCAGTCGCGTCCGCGAAAACTGCTCACTGTTGTCACCAAGTCGAACGCGCAGCGTCACGGCATGGTGATGTGGGACGAGATTGCCGACGAGGTGTCGCAGGAATTCCCCGACGTCACCTGGGACAAGATGCTGGTCGACGCCATGACGGTGCGAATGACGCTGAAGCCGCAGAGCCTCGACACCATCGTCGCGACCAATCTTCACGCCGACATTCTCTCTGACCTCGCCGGCGCACTGGCCGGCAGCCTCGGCGTCGCGCCGACGGCGAATATCGATCCGGAGCGCCGATTCCCCTCGATGTTCGAACCGATCCACGGCTCGGCCTTCGATATCACCGGCAAGGGCATCGCCAATCCCGTCGCGAGTTTCTGGACTGCGGCGCAGATGCTCGATCATCTCGGCGAGCCGGATGCTTCTGCGCGGCTGATGCGTGCCGTGGAGAAAGTCTGCGAAGCCGGGATTATCACGCCCGATGTCGGCGGCAAGGCCACAACGAAAGAAGTGACCGACGCTGTGGTGGACGCGATCCATAGTTCGAACGTCTGACGCCATTTTCAATCGTCCCGGCCAATGCCGGGGCGATCAAACGACCAATAAAAACAACGAATTTCACCGGGAGAACCACATGAAACGCTCAGCCATACTGGCCACCGTACTTGCAATGGTGAGTTCAGCCGCGTTCGCGCAAAGCAACTATCCGAACAGGCCGATCACCATGCTCGTGCCGTTCGCGGCCGGCGGGGCCACCGACACGGTCGCGCGCGTCACTGCGGCGACCATGTCGAAGTTGCTCGGCCAGACCATCATCATTGAAAATGCCACCGGCGCCGGCGGCACCATCGCCGCGGCACGCGCCGCACGCGCAGAGCCGGACGGCTACACGATCCTGATCCATCACATTGGCATTTCGACGGCGGCAACGCTGTATCGCAAGCTGCCCTACGACACCAAGACCGCCTTCGCGCCGATCGGTCTCGTCACCAATGCGCCGATGACCATCATTGCGCGGCCGAACCTGCCGCCGAATTCGCTGGCCGAGCTGATCACCTATATCAAGGCCAACGGCGACAAGATGACCTTCGGCAATGCCGGCCTCGGCGCGGCCTCGCAACTCTGCGGCCTGATGTTCATGAATGCCATCGACAAGCAGATACTGTCGGTGCCCTACAAGGGCAACGGCCCGGTGATGAACGATTTGATCGCGGGCCAGATCGACCTCACCTGTGACCAGACGACCAACACCACCGGCCCGATCGCGGCGAAACTCGTCAAGAGCTACGCCATCACCACAAAGACTCGTCTGTCGTCCATGCCGGATCTGCCCACTGCAGATGAGGCTGGCCTGAAAGGCTTCGAGGCTGGCGCCTGGCACGGCATCTATGCGCCGAAGGGCACGCCGGATGACGTCGTGCAGAAACTCGCCAAGACGCTGCAGGAATCGCTGCGTGATCCCGAGCTGATCAAGCGCTTCAACGACATCAACACCGATCCCGTACCGCAGGATCAGGCCACGCCGCAGGCGTTGAAGAAGCAGCTCGACAGCGAAGTCGACCGCTGGGCGCCGATCATCAAGGCGAGTGGACAGTTCGCCGACTAACGCGCCAGCGTGACGTTGTTCGCTGCCAGCAACTGCGCGAAGGCATCGCTTGCCAGATACCGGTATTCGCGCTCGCGCTGATCGGTGAACGGATCGAGGTCGATCAGGATCTCATCGACATGGCCCGGATGGCACATCACCAGTCCGCCGTCCGGGAGGCCGTCGAGGAAGCCGGCCATCAGCGCACCGAAGTCGGTTTGCCTGGTGAAATCATAGGCGCCGGCGAATCCCCGATTGAACGTCACGCCGGCGCGCGTCGCACGCCGGCGAAACGTGGCGCTGAGCGTGTCGAGCAACAGCGCCTTTGGATTATCGAGGCGTTGGCCCAAAGGCAGCACGCGGCCGGATTGCCGCACCCAGGCCTTGGGCGCATGTTTCTTCACTGATGCGAGGATCGCGTCGCGCACCCGCGGGAAGGTCTGCACGTGCTGGTGCCCGTCGACATAGTCAGGGGGGCGCCCGAACAGGGCCGCAAACTTCGCGATCTGCGCCGTCAGCTCGGTTTCGACGGCCTCGCGATCGAGTTTTCGCAGCAGACTGAAACGCAGCATCCTGCCGAGTGGCAGGAACAGTTCATCGCGCAGCGGCCGGTAGTGCATCGTCAGCGGATGAAACGGCGCAGTCAGCGTTGCGTGGAGTCCGATCTCGCAATTCGGGTTCTTCGCGACGGCGTCCTGCAAGGCGCTGACGTCATCGCGGGTGATGGCGGGGCCGACAACCATCACCGAAGTCGCATTGAGACGTCCAAGCGCGATGAGTTCACGGATGCCCTGATTGACGCCGGGGCTGATGCCGTAGTCGTCGGCACAGAGTGTGATGCGGCGCAGGGCTGCGCCGGTCATTCGGCGGCGGTCCGGTCGGTGGTTTGCGCCGCATTATCGGGGGCATTGCGCTTCACGCTGTGCTCGGCGACGAAATAGATCGGCCGCGCTTTCAGCTCGGAGAGGATCTTGCCGATATATTCGCCGAGTACGCCGATCATGATCAGCTGCACGCCACCGATGGTCATCAGGCCGACGACCAGCGACGGATAGCCCGGCACGGATTTGCCGGAGATCATCGTCTCCCACAGGATCGACAGACCGAACAGGAACGCGCCGAAGGCGAGCAGCAGCCCGAGCAGGCTGGCGAAACGCAGCGGCGCGACGGAGAACGAGGTCAGTCCTTCGATCGACAGGCCGATCAGCTGTTTCGGGTTGAACGAAGTGACGCCGTGTTCGCGCGCCGCCGGCTCATAGTCGACACGGAGCTGGCGGAAGCCGATCCAGGTTGCCAGTCCCTTGAAGAACCGGTTGCGCTCCGGCAGTTGGCGCAGCGCCGCCGCCGCACGCGGCGACAGCAAACGGAAGTCGCCGGCGTCTTCCGGAATCTTTTGCCGCGCGCCCCAGTTGATCAGCGCATAGAAGCCGCGCACGGCCTGGCGGCGCAGGAAGGACTCGTTGTCGCGATGGGCTTTGGCCGTGTAGACGACGTCATAGCCTTCGACGATCCAGTGGCGCACCAGCTGTTCGACCAGCGATGGCGGATGCTGGCCGTCGCCATCCATGAACAGCACGGCGCCCTTGGTGACATGGTCGAGCCCCGCCATAAGCGCGGCTTCCTTGCCGAAATTGCGCGACAGCGACACGACCTGAACGTCGAGCGAGGTGGCTTGCAGGCTGCGCGCAACCGCCAGCGTGCCGTCGGCGCTGCCGTCATCGACATAGACGACTTCGCAGGCGAGGCCGTGGCGTTCCTTCAGCGTGGTCGCGAGCGCGGCCAGCCGCTCATGAAACAAGGCGAGGCCGGGCGCCTCGTTGTAGACAGGTACAACGATCGACAGACCTTGTGCCGCGGCGGTCGCGGCATCGGTCGACAGGCTTGAGACGTCGCTGCCCAGCATCATCGATCAGATTCCAGTATTCAAAACAGGCTCATGAATCATATGGTAATCAGCCCGTGCGCTCGCCAGCAAGGCGAAACGCGGCGCTGCGCATTACTGCCGCAGGAAGGCCTCAAGTTTGGCGAACAGCGGATTCTCGCGATCCATCACATAGTCGAGCGATGCGACCGAGACGGTATCTGCGCCATTGGCACGCAGGAAGCTGCTGAGCGCATAGAGCTGCGCCGGCGGGCAGTGCAGGGTGATCATGCCCGATGAGGTCGGGCCGCCAAAGGGCGACACCACGCCGAAGCGGTTATGTGCCTCGGTGAGCAGCGCCTGATTGCAGTCGGCAAAGCGCGTGCGCACTTCCTTGTACTTGCTGGCGCGGGCGCGTGCGGCGATGTGATCGAGAATGATGCTCGCGGTTTCACGCGCCTGCGGCGACCAGTCGGCGGCGCGCGAGGCGACGAGATTGGCCTGGCTGCGCAGGATCACGCCGTCATCGAGTACCTTGAGGCCGTTGGCGACGAGGGTCGCGCCGGTGGTGGTGATATCGACGATCAGTTCGGCGGTGCCGGTGGCAGGTGCGCCTTCGGTGGCGCCGGCGCTTTCGACGATGCGGTAGTCGACCACGCCGTGGGACGCGAAGAAGTTGCGTGTCAGGTTGATATACTTCGTGGCGACGCGCATGCGGCGATTGTGCTGGGCGCGGAAGCCGGTGGTGACGTCGTCGAGATCGGCCATGGTGCGGACGTCGATCCAGGCCTGCGGCACGGCGACCACCACATTGGCGCTGCCGAAGCCGAGGCCTTCGATCAGTGCAACTTTCTTGTCGGCGTCGGGGATGCTCTCGCGCAGCAGATCTTCGCCGGTGATGCCGAGATGCACGGCGCCGCGCGCCAGGTTCGAGGCGATCTCGCTGGCCGAGAGATAGGCGATTTCGACATTGTCGAAGCCGGCAATGGTGCCGCGGTAATCGCGCACGCCGCCCGGCTTCGCCAGCGTCAGGCCGGCGCGGGTGAAGAAGGCTTCGGCGTTTTCCTGCAGACGGCCCTTGGACGGAACGGCGAGGACGAATGGTGCGGTCATGACGCACTCCCGGAAACGAGCGCCGAGGAGGCGTGTTGGGTCAAGGTTTCGATCCAGACCGAGAAGCCGACCGCAGGGATCGGCGTGGCGGACCCGAGCTGCGTCAACAACCCGTCATAGCGGCCACCGGCGACCAGCGGCTCGGTGCCGTTGTCCTTGCGGTGCAGTTCGAATTCGAAGCCGGTGTAGTAATCGACGCCCCGGCCGAACGAGGTCGAGAAACGCGTCCTGGTGGTGTCGATACCGCGCGCCGCCATGAAGCCGATGCGGCTTTCGAATTCGTCGATGGCGGCCGTGATGTTGAGTTTGGCATCGGAGGCGAGCTTGCGCAGTTGCTGCAGGGCGTCGTCGGGATCGCCTGAGATGGCGAGGAAGCGCTTGATCAGCACCAGCGCATCGCGCGGCAGTGCGCCGCCCTTCAGTGTCGATTGTTCGAGGAAGCGGTCGGCGATCTCTGCCACCGAACGGCCGCCAACATTGGTGGCGCCGGCAATCGACATCAGGTCGGTGACGAGTGCCAGCGCCGCCTTGCGGTCAGAGCCAGCCAGCGCGGCGAGCACGCCTTCATATTCGTTGCGCACCGGCGATTCCGCGAGGGTGAGCCGGTCGAGATCGTGGGCCAGGCTGATTTTGCGGTTGAAGTCCTTCATCAGCCGGCGCTTCCACACCGGATAGAGGTCGAGCGCCTCGATCAGCGCCGCGAACAGCGCGACGTCGCCGGTGCGGATTTCGATATCGCTGAGGCCGAAGGCTGCCGTCGCCTCGAGACCGAGCGCCAGCATTTCGGCGTCGGCGGCGGCACGGTCCTGACGGCCGAAGGATTCGATACCGGCCTGCTGAAATTCGCTGGGCGTGCCCTGCCGATAACGGAACACCGGGCCGAGATAGCTGAAGCCCGCGGGCTGGCCGGCCTGCGGTGAGGCGAGATAGTCGCGCGCCACCGGGATCGTCAGATCCGGGCGCAGGCACAGCTCTTCGCCCGACGCATCAGTCGTCAGATACAGGCTCTTGCGGATGTCTTCGCCGGACATGTCGAGGAACGGGTCGGCCGGCTGCAGGATCGCCGGCTCGGCATGGGCATAGCCAGCCTCGGCAAACGACAACAGCAGCGCATCCGCCCAGGCAGCGGATCCGGTCGCGCGAGGGGCGGCGGGTTTGGTCATCTCGAAGTCCAGCAATCTCAACAGAGTGGTCGTTGGCGCAGCCCATAGCATGGCGGTTGCGACGTTTCGACCACCATCGCCCGGTGGCCTTAATGTCGGGTCATGGCAGCGGGTTATTTGCCTACTTGGTTACCATTCCAGTCACCAAGTGCGGTCTGCACCAGCGCCAGCGCCGCGACGGCCGCCGTATCGGCCCGCATGATCCGCGGTCCGAGCGCCAGCCGCAGGATATTGGCCTGTTTCAGCAGCAAAGCCCGCTCTTCCTCGGCAAAGCCGCCTTCCGGGCCAATCAAGACATCGATTCCGTTCGCTGCGGCCTCCCGGGCACCGGTCAGCGCGGCCACGGGATCGGCCACTTCAGCGGCCTCGTCGCAGAAGATCAGCAGTCGGCTGGCATCCCGCTGGTCGAGATATTTGGGCAGGTTCAGCGGTTCGGCCACAGTGGCCACGCTCAGAATCCCGCATTGTTCGGCCGCCTCGACCACATTGGCGCGCATCCGCTCGGTATTCACCCGGCTGGCCTGGGTAAAGCGCGTCATGACCGGCTGCAGCGCCGCCGAGCCCATCTCGATGGCTTTCTGCACCATGTAATCGAGCCGGGCATGTTTCAGCGGCGCGAACACATAGGTCACGTCGGGCAGGCGATCCTGCGGCCGCGTTTGCGCCAGCAGGGTCAGGCGGTCTGCCCGCTTGCCGCCGGAAATGGCGGCCTGCCATTCCCCGTCCTTGCCATTGAACACCAGCACCGAGGCGCCGGCGCTGAGCCGCAGCACATTGCCGAGGTAATTGCTCTGGTTGCGGTCGAGCGAAATGGTCGCGTCGGCTGCAAAAGGCGCATCGACAAACAGGCGGGGACTGCGGAAATCGGCTTGCGGCATCGTTCATGTTCCATTCAGAGGGCGAGCTTTAGCCCAACTGCGACGAATTATCATGCGGGATCGCGGGTTTGCGCCGTGCTGCCGCCCGAATCCCCGTGCTGTTGGTGGGTTGTTAAGGCTTGGCAGGAATCGTAGAAAGTCCTGAATCAGGATGGGCTTCGCCCCCGTTCAGTCGGGGCACTGAGCTGCCGGAGGAATATCTGTGATCATCCGTCGTTTGATTGTGCCGCTCACCATGGCTGTCTTCGCCATGCAGGCTATCGAAGTTCATGCCCAGGGCGCGTTTCCCGCGCCGTTGCCGGGCAATAGCGCTGCTGCGCCTGCCAGTTCGTCGCCGTTCCCGCCGGTAAATGGCGCGCCGGCGGCTTCGCCATTTCCGCCGGTCAATGGTGCAGCGGCTGCGCCCAGCGCGTTTCCCTCGAATGGCGCAGCGCCAATCGGTGGCGGCGGCTTCGGCGCTCCCCCGCCGCAGCAGGCGGGTCCGCCCGGCGGCGAAGATTGCATGAAGGGCTTTCTGCCGTTGCGCCAGGACGCCGAAAAGAAGGGCGCTGCCATCAAGGCGGCGAGCGAGCGTCGCGCGCCTCCGGACGAGGCCTGCAAGCTGATCACCTCTTTCTCGCAGACCGAAGTCAAGATGATCAAATACATCGAGGCGAATGCGCAGAAGTGCGGCATTCCGCCGAATGTCGGCGAGCAGATGAAGACCGGCCACAAGAACACCGAAGGCATGCGGCAGAAGGTCTGCAGCGTTGCCAGTCAGCAGCAGCGTGGTGGTGGCCCGGCGGCTGCACCGCGCCTCAGCGACGTGTTGGGCTCCTCGGCCTCGCTGCCGGAAGCGAACAATGCGCGCAAGAGCGGCGGCACCACCTTCGATACGCTGAACGGCAACGTGCTCACCCGATGATCGGGTGGCAGATCATTCTGTTCCAATGAGCGACGCGGCCGCCCGCGTCGCGGATGCGACCGGCAACTGGGTTGATCGCTCGGCGCCGTTGTGGTCGCGGCCCTATCTGCGGCTGTCGCGCTTCGACCGTCCGATCGGCTCATGGTTGCTGCTGATGCCATGCTGGTGGTCGGCGGCACTTGCCTCCGGCATGGCGCACGATATCCATCAATTGCCGAAGATGATCGCGCTGTTCTTCATCGGCGCCTTCGTCATGCGCGGTGCCGGCTGCACCTGGAACGACATCACCGATCGCGACCTTGACGCCAAGGTCGAGCGCACGCGCTCGCGGCCGATCCCGGCCGGGCAGGTCACGGCGAAACAGGCTTTTGCATTTCTGGTGCTGCAGGCGCTGATCGGCCTCGTGGTGCTGCTGCAATTCAACACCTTCGCCATTGCCACGGGTATCGCTTCGCTGGGCATCGTTGCTGCCTATCCCTTCATGAAGCGCATCACCTACTGGCCGCAGAGCGTGCTCGGCCTCGCCTTCTCGTGGGGCGCGCTGATGGGCTTCGCCGTGGTGTTCGGCCGCATCGATGCGACGGCGCTGGCTTTATATGCCGGGTCAATCTGCTGGGTGATCGCCTATGACACGCTCTACGCCCATCAGGACACCGAGGACGACGCACTGATCGGCGTGAAATCGACCGCGCTGCTGTTTGGCGAACGCACGCGTCAGGCATTGATGCTGTTCTACGGCGCGGCGGTGTTGCTGATCGGCGCGTCGCTGCTGCTGGCCGGCGCACGCTGGCCGGCATGGCTCGGCCTCGCGGCGTTCGCACTGCATCTGGTCTGGCAGGTCGCACGCACCGATATCAGCGACTCCGCATTATGCCTGCGGCTGTTCAAATCCAACCGCGACGCGGGGCTGCTGCTGTTTGCAGGATTGCTTGTGGATGCCATCATGCGTGCGGCGTAATCGCGCCGCCTGAAGCATTGATGGACCCACAGAGATGGACGTCGCGCAGCTCAAGACACTCATCCACGTGGCCGAACTGGGCAGCCTGAGCAAGGCCGCCGATCGCCTGCGCATCGCGCAGCCGGCCTTGAGCCGGCAGATCAGACTTCTGGAAAAGGAGCTCGGCGCCGTGCTGTTCGAACGGCACGGGCGCGGCATGGTCATCACGGAGATCGGCCGCGAAGTTCTCAACCACGCCACCCGCGTGATGACCGAGCTCGATGCCATCCGCAATGTCGCCTCGGAGGAGAGCGCCTCGTTCAAGGGGCTGGTCTCCATCGGCACGACGCCGACCGTGGCGGAGATCGTCACCGTTCCCCTGGTCAAGAGAATCAAGGACGTACATCCGCACCTCTCGATCCGGCTGTCATCGGCTTTCACGGGCCATCTGCTCGACTGGCTGCAGCGCGGCGAGCTCGAACTCGCAGTATCCTATGATCCGCAGCCGCTGCGCTCGCTCCGCATCGTGCCGGTCATGATGGAGAACCTGTTATTCGTCAGTGCCGGCAGCAGGGGATTGCGAATGGATCGTCCCGTTCCGTTCGCGGCGCTGGCTCACGAAGAGCTGGTTCTCCCCAGCCTGCGCCACGGCTTGCGCGGGATCATGGAAGAATGCGCGCGGCAGGCCGGCATCCAATTGCGCGGCAGCGTCGAGGCGGATTCCTTCGGCGCGATGATCGATCTGGTGCGCAATGGCGTCGGCTCCACCGCGCTTCCGCTTGCGCCGATCCATGCGCTGGTCGAAAGCGGCGTGCTGTGTGCGGCGCCCTTGGTCGATCCCACACCGGCGCGCAAGCTGGTGCTGGCCTATCCGGCAGACCGCTCGGTCAGCGCGGCGGCGCGTTTTGTCGGTGATACATTCACAGAGATCGCGGCCGATCTCGTCGCCCGGAATATCTGGGTCGGCCACATGATCGATCCCCGGAAAGAGTAGCTGCGTCGCACCATTCGCGCGCGACTGATGTTGCAACGCCAGAGATCAAATCTCGGCATATCTCCTTATGCAAATCGGTATGCGATGCGCCGTCTGCTTTACGCTAAGCCTGACGCCGCGCATTGTTGCGAGCAATGGAGACTGGAATGACCGATGCAGGGCCCACGCCCGGTTCACAGGTGGATTGGCGGCATGATGTGTTCCGCATCCTGAAGGAGGCGGACGTCAAGCACGTGGTCTATGTGCCCGACGCCGGGCATTCGACGGCGATCCGTCTCGCCGATGAGGACAATGCGATCAATTCCGTGGTGCTGACGACAGAAGAAGAGGGCATCGGCTATCTCGCAGGCGCCTGGCTCGGCGGCGAGCGCGGCGCGCTGCTGATGCAGTCCAGCGGCGTCGGCAATTGTATCAACACACTGGCGCTGCAGGCCTGTACGCGCTTTCCGCTGCTGATGGTCGTGACCATGCGCGGCGACTGGGCCGAGTTCAACGGCTGGCAAAACCCGATGGGGCAGGCGACGGAGAAGGCGCTTAACCTGATGGGCGTGCTGACCTGGCGCGCCGACGAGCCGCAGGATGTTGCGCCGCTGTTGCATGGCGCTGCATCGATGGCATTCAATGGCGATGCAGCCTGCGCATTGCTCCTGGGGCAGCGTTTGATTGGAGAGAAGCAGTGGGTCAAGTAAACGCAGGCGGCGCGCTCGATCGCCGCGAGGTCGTGCAGAAGCTGCTGGCCGGCCGCAAGGATCTGCTTGTTGTGACTGGCCTCGGCTCACCATCCTATGACGTGATGGCGGCCGGCGATCACGACAACAACTATTATCTCTGGGCGGCAATGGGCAGCGCGGCCATGGTCGGCCTTGGCTTGGCCACGGCGAAGCCGGATCATTCGGTTCTGGTCATCACCGGCGATGGCGAGATGCTGATGGGGATGGGCGGGCTTGCCACCATCGCCACCCGCAAGCCGGCGAATCTCACCATCGCGATTCTCGACAACGGGCATTTCGGCGAGACCGGCATGCAGGTCAGCCACGCGGGTCTAGGCGTCAATCTCGATCGCGTGGCGCAGGCCTGCGGCTTTGGGTGGACGCGCGAGATTCGCGACATGGCCGGCGTGGAGGATCTGCGTGGCCGCCTGTCGTCACGCGATGGCGTCAGGCTCGCGACCATCAAGGTGAAAGCCGAAAACCCGCCGCGCGTGCTGCCGCCGCGCGACGGTGTCTATGTGAAGAACCGGTTCCGCGCAGCGCTCGGACACACGCCGCTCTGAACAAAGGGAAGGGCGTTCATCCATATGGATGGATGCCCTTCTGACGATCGCTGGAAGACCCAATGCTGGAAAACCAGTGTGGGAAACAAAAACATCATCAAGGGTAGGGAAACAATGGCGAGCAAGATCACGCGCCGCACGTTCTGCCGCACGGCAGCCGTTGCGGCGTCCAGCATGATGATTCCGGGCACCCAGGCCTGGGCACAGGCGGACCTGCCGAAAAGCCCGATCACGCTGATCGTGCCTTTCGCGGCCGGCGGGGCCACCGACATTGTCAGCAGGCATGTCGCCAGAAAGGTCTCCGATCAACTCGGGCAAACGATCCTCATTGAAAATGTCGGCGGCGCTGGCGGTGTGGTCGGTGCCACGCGGGTGGCGCGCGCCAAGCCCGATGGGCTGACGCTGCTGATGGGCACCATCTCCACCCACACTATCAACCCGCTCATGGCGAAGGTGCCGCCCTACGATCCGGTGAAGGATTTCACGGCGATCTCGATGCTGGTCACGGTGCCCAATGTGCTGATGGTGTCCAAGCAGGTGCAAGCGACCACCGTCAAGGAACTGATCGCACTGCTCAAGGCCGATCCGACCAAATACAGCTATGGATCGTCCGGGGTAGGCACGCCGCCGAATCTGTCCGGCGAGCTGTTCAAGGTGCAGGCGGGCGTGAAGATGGAGCACGTGCCCTATCGCGGCGGCGCGCCGGCCATGAACGACCTGATGGGCGGACAGATCCCGGTGCTGTTCGACGTGCTCAGCGGCGCAGCACCCTTCATCAAGGCAGGCTCGATCCGCACGCTGGCTGTCACCACCAAGAAGCGGTCGCCATCCTTCCCCGATATTCCGACCATCGCCGAGTCCGGCCTGCCTGATTACGAGACCTATACGTGGAACGCGGTGTTCGGCCCGCCCGGCATGGCGCCGGCGCTTGCGGAGCGGTTAAGTGCGGAGTTTCGCAAGGCCGTCGCCGATCCGGACGTGGCGAAGCAATTGCGCGAGCTGAGCGGCGATCCGGTGGGCTCGACCGGTGCCGAGCTCGAAGCACAGGTCAAGGCCGAGGGCGTGAAGTGGGGGCCGATCATTCAGGCTGCGGGTTTGAAGGCTGAGTAATCCGCGAAAGGATAGTCGTTGACCTCACCGAACACCGATCACGCCGCATTTCTGGCGGCCGTGGCCGCAGTTATAAGTAGTAAATATGTTCGCACTGGTGCGGATGCCGATCCCTATCAGCAGGATTGGCGTGCGCGCTATCGCGGCGCAGCCCTTGCGGTAGCACTGCCGGGAAATACCGAGGAGGTGGCAGCGCTGATGGGCGTCTGCCGCCGCTTCGGTGTCGCCGTCGTGCCGCAGGCCGGCAATACCGGTTTGACTGGCGGTGCTATTGCGCCGGACGGATTGGACTGTCTCATCATCAATGTCTCGCGTCTCAATCGCGTGCGCGCGATCGATCCGCTGAACAATGCGATGACACTGGAAGCCGGCTGTATCCTCGCAGATGTCCGGGCCCTTGCCGAACAGCACGACCGTCTGTTTCCAGTGCTGCTCGGCAGCGTCGGCAGTTGCGAGATCGGCGGGCTGATCTCCACCAATGCCGGCGGCACCGGCGTGCTCCGCTATGGCAATATGCGCGAGCAGGTGCTGGGCCTCGAAGTGGTTCTGTCCGACGGGCGGATCTGGAATGGGCTGAAGGCGCTGCGCAAGGACAATACCGGTTATGATCTGAAACAGCTCTTCATCGGTGCCGAGGGAACGCTCGGCATTGTCACAGCCGCGGTGCTCAAGCTGCATCCGAAGCTGACGGCATCGGCCACCGCCATGGTCTCGCTCCGCTCGGTTGGCGATGCCGTGAAACTGTTGCAGCACATCCAGCAGGCGACGGGCGCGCGGCTCGAAGCTTTCGAGCTGATGTCACAAAGCCAGTTGCAGATCGTGCTGCGTCACAGCACCCGGCATGCCAGCCCGATGGCCGGCGATGATCCCTGGTATGTGCTGCTCGAACTGGCCGACAGCGCCGCCGACTGGAATCCCGTCGAGCGTCTCGAGAGTGCTCTGGCGTCGGCCATGGAGCGCGATCTGATCGTCGATGCGGTGATCGCCAGCGATCAGGCCAAGGCCGACCGGATCTGGAACCTGCGGCACACGATTTCGGAATCGAACAAGCGCGAGGGCTTCACCGTGTCAAATGACACGTCGGTGCCGATCTCCGCGCTGCCGGATTTCATCGACCGCGTGACGCTTCGCTTGCGGAAGACATTTCCGCGGGCGCAGGTCGCTCATTGCGGCCATGTCGGTGACGGCAATGTCCATGTCATTATTGTCTTTCCCCACGACATCGGTGATGCCGATGTGCGCGAGGCCGCGGCGGGCGAGGCCAATACGATCGTGCATCAGGAAAGCGTTGCGTCAGGCGGCAGCATCAGTGCCGAACACGGCATCGGCCGCATGCATATCGATCGGCTTCCGCTTTATGCGTCGGACGTCGAACTCGATCTGATGCGGCGTGTGAAGCTTGCGTTCGATCCCGACCGGATGATGAATCCGGTCAAGGTCTTGCGATTGCCGTGAGTGAAGCGGCAGGAGATTCTGCCTGCTTCCTAATGTCGCGCGATGATCTCGCGCTCACCTTTGTAGATGCCGGCTTCGCCGAGCAATCCACCGGGACGACGACGCACCAGAAATTTCGGGCGGCGTTCGCGAATCGCATTGCGGCGGCGACGGCGCTGTGACGGTTCGTAAGTCTTCTCTTCCGGCAATTGCGGAAGCGCGAAGATCTCGCTCCACATCTGCCAGGCCATGTCGATCTCTTCGCGGTCGGAACTGACCAGCAATGGAATCGACAGTGACGGATCGCGATGCGCGAGCATCAGCATCTTGCCGTCGTCGAGACCGCGCAGGGTGACGCCGAGAAAGTCGCTGACGCGCACATTGATCGCCATGCGCATGCCGCTGACGGCCCGATGCAGGACGACCCGGGTACGATGCAGTTCGATATGGCGGACCGCTCCGTCGGCGCGGGTATCATGCGCCTCGAAACGAACCGGAAGTGAATGGGGATCGAGCCGCAATGCGCTGCTCGATCCCGGGGCATGGGCCCCACCTGTCGCTGTTTGATGCCTCACGGCTTTTTATCTCCCCGCCGGAATTATGTTCCCGGTCGATGGAGAGAGCTTGCCAGAGCCGGTTCGGAATCGGCTTAAAAAGCCTGGTTAATCGAATCCGACTGCCCTTCATGATTGACAGAAGCTTGGCAGGCATGATTGACGAACCGTTGCGAGAGCCCTGAAATTCTTTCCTTTTCGGCCCGGCAAATGCTTGAAGTCCCTGTGAAATAAGCACATCTCTAGCAGCGGCCACCGCCGCTTCGGATCTGTTGAAATCGTCTCTCAATGTTGGGATTTTGTTCGTGAACTCTTCACCAAACGCATCGTCGTCTGTCTCCACGAAATCCGACAATACCGATCTGCTCGATCAGTCCGTACTCTCCACGCTGGCGCAGCGTCTCGTCGAAGCTGCCAGGAAGGCCGGCGCGGATGCCGCGGATGCGGTCGCGGTGCGCGGGGTGTCGCATGGCGTCGAAGTGCGCGACGGCAAGGTCGAAGCCTCCGAGCGTTCGGAAGGCGACGACATGGGATTGCGTGTGTTCGTCGGCCGCCGTCAGGCGGTAATCTCCACCAATGACATGTCCGGCGACAATGTCGCGCAACTGGCGGAACGTGCTGTCGCGATGGCGCGCGTCGCACCTGATGATCAATATGTCGGCCTTGCGGATCCCGCGCTGCTCGCCCGGGATTTTCCGAAGCTCGATCTGCTCGATCCCGTCGTGCCGTCGGTGAGCGAACTCGAACGCCGTGCGGTGGAAGCCGAAGCGGCGGCGCTCGCGGTGAAAGGCGTGACCAAGTCCGGCGGCGCATCGGCGTCCACCGGCATCGGCGGAATGGTGCTTGTCACCTCGACCGGTTTCCACGGCTCCTATTTGCGATCGAGCCAGGGCGTCTCGATGACCGCCATCGTTGGCGACGGCACCAATATGGAGCGCGACTACGCTTTCACCTCGGCGCTCCATGCGTCCGATCTGGAGTCGCCGGCCAGCGTCGGCAAGCTCGCAGGCGAACGTACGGTGGCGCGGGCCAATCCGCGCAAGGTGCCGACCTGCAAGGTGCCGGTGGTGTACGATCCGCGCGTTTCGAACTCGCTGGTCGGTCACGTCATCGGCGCCGCCAATGGCGCGTCCGTCGCGCGCAAGACCACGTTCCTGAAGGACAGTCTCGGCAAGCAGTTGTTCAGCAGCAATATCCGTATCATCGACGATCCCCTGCGCGTGCGCGGGTTGCGCTCGCAGTCCTTCGATGCCGAAGGTGTCGCGACGAAGCAGCAGGCGATCATCGACGGCGGCGTGCTCACGACGTGGTTGCTGGATTGCGCCACCGCGCGCGAGCTTGGCATGACCACCACCGGTCATGCCCATCGCGGCGTGTCGTCGTCACCATCGCCCGGCGCGTATAACCTGCACATGGAAGCCGGCGATGTGAGCCCCGAAGACCTGATCGCCGATATCAAGGAAGGCTTTTACGTCACCGATCTGATCGGCTCCGGCGTCAATGGCGTGACCGGCGACTACAGCCGCGGTGCCGGCGGATTCTGGATCGAGAACGGCAAGCTGACTTACGCGGTGAGCGAGATCACTATTGCCGGTCATCTGTTCGAGATCTTCAAGTCGATGACGCCTGCGAACGACCTCACTTTCAAATACGGCGTCAACGCGCCGACCGTGCGCGTCGAGGGACTGACGATTGCCGGACGCTGATCTCGATACAGACAAACGGCTCGCGCACGATGTTGTCCTGATGGCGGACACAGTGCGAGCGGCCGGCGAGCTCGGCCTCGCAATGTTCGGTACAGAACTCAGGAAATGGACCAAGGGCGAATCCTCCCCCGTCTCGGAAGCGGATATCGCCGTCAACGATCTGATCGAAAAGCGGCTCCGCGCGGCGACGCCTGGTTATGGCTGGCTCTCCGAGGAGAGCGCGGACGATGCGACACGGCTCGGCAAGCGTCTGACCTGGATCATCGATCCGATCGACGGTACCCGCAGCTATCTCGCCGGGCGCGAGGACTGGTGCGTCTGTGTCGCCCTGGTCGAGGATGCCCGGCCTGTGATGGCAGCGGTATTCGCGCCATCCACAGATGAATTTTTCCTGGCGGTCAGGGGGCAGGGTACCACCTGCAACGGCGTTCCGGTTGGGGCGACCATGGGCACAGAGATGGATTTCTCTCGCGTCGCCGGTCCGAAGCCGCTGGTCGAGCGAATGGTCCATCCCAGGGAAGACATCACCCTCTATCCGCGAATCGGCTCGCTGGCGCTGCGGTTGTGCTGGATTGCCAATGGCCGGCTGGATGCGGCTTTTGCCGGGGGCAGAGCCGGGACTGGGATCTGGCCGCCGCGGATTTGATCGTCCACGAAGCGAATGGTAAGATGACCGAGCTTTCGGGCGAACCGATCCTTTATAATCGCCGGGAAGTGACGCACGGATTGCTGGTCGCAGCGGGGGCCGAACGTCATGCTTACATCGTTGAGCAGTTCAAAAATCGCCGGATCTAACCGGCAGCACCATTATCTTTGACTTATCTGATCGCAGCCGTTCGCTGCAGGAACAGGATTCATGTCGGACACACCACAGCAACTGCTTCATCTGGTCATCGGGGGCGAGCTGACCAACCTGAAAGAGACGACGTTCAAGGATCTCAGCCAGGTTGAAATCGTCGGCATCTATCCGAATTACGCTTCCGCCTTCGTGGCCTGGAAGGCCAAGGCGCAGCAGACCGTCGACAACGCCCACATGCGTTACTTTATCGTCCACCTCCATCGGCTGCTCGATCCGGGTCAAGACGCGAAGCCGACCGCTTGAAACGACTGCTTCGAAACACGCTGCGCAGCAGCTGGGTTCAGCGCGCCGCGGGTTTTCTCGCGGCCGAATTTTTGCGGCTGGTCTGGAAGACCAACACCTTCACCTTCGATCCCGTCGATGTCTATGACATCGTCGAGCCGCAGATGCCGGTCATCCTGGCGTTCTGGCATGGCCAGCATTTCATGACGCCGTTCATCCGGCAGAAGGACTATCGCGGCGCGGTGCTGATCTCCAAGCATCGCGACGGCGAGTTCAACGCGCTGGCCGCCGAGCGGCTCGGCATCGCGACCGTTCGCGGTTCCGGCGATCATGGCGGCGCGTTTCATCGCAAGGGCGGCGTCGGTGCGTTCAAGGAGATGGTGCGGGTGCTGGAGCGCGGCATCAACATGGCGCTGACCGCCGACGTGCCGAAGCGTTCGCGCGTCGCCGGCATGGGCATCATCATGTTGGCGCGCGAAAGCGGCCGGCCGATCATGCCGTTTGCCATGGCCACCAGCCGCTACGTCCAGCTCAACAACTGGGATCGCACCACCATCAATCTTCCGTTCGGCCGCGGTGTGCTGGTCGGCGGCGAGCCGATCAGTGTCCCGGCCGATGCCGACGGCGCCACGATGGAGACGTTGCGCCTGCAGCTCGAGGCCACGCTGAACGAGGTCACCCAGCGCGCCTATGACGCGGTGGGTCGACCGGAAGGTGCGGGTCGTGGCTAACGCTCTGCCGATCACGCTGCGCGCCTATCGCAGACTGTCTGCGGCGCTGTCGCCGTTGGCGCCGATCCTGATCCAGCAACGGTTGAAGAAGAACAAGGAAGATCCCGCGCGCCTCGACGAGCGCCGCGGCATCTCGCAGATTGAGCGCCCCGCCGGGCCGCTGGTCTGGATTCACGGCGCCAGCGTCGGCGAGGTATTGGCGGCAGCGGCACTGATCGAGCGGCTGCGGGCGCTGGGCATGCGCATCCTGCTGACCTCGGGCACGGTCACCTCGGCCGAGATCATCGCCAAGCGATTCCCGACCGATATCATCCACCAATACATTCCCTATGATTCACCGCGTTTCGTGGCGCGCTTCCTCGATCACTGGAAGCCGAGTCTGGCACTGTTCATCGAGAGCGATCTCTGGCCGAACCTCATCATCTCCGCCGCCAAGCGCCGGCTGCCGATGGTGCTGATCAATGCCCGCATGTCGCAGCGCTCGTTTCCACGCTGGCAGAAATTCTCGGCAACCATCGGCGCGTTGCTCGGCCGTTTCGAGATTTGCCTGGCGCAGTCCGAAACCGACGCCGAGCGCTTCAGCGCATTGGGGTCGCGCAGCGTCCTCGTCACAGGCAACCTGAAGCTCGACGTGCAGGCACCGCCCGGCGACACTGTGAAGCTGGACAAGCTCATGGCGGTAACGCGCGGTCGCCCCGTCATCGTCGCATCGTCGACGCATCCCGGCGAAGAGGAAATCATCCTCGAGACCCACAAGACGCTGATCAGCTTCTTCCCGAAATTGCTGACCATCATCGTGCCGCGCCATGCCCATCGCGGCGCGGATATCGCGCAGATGATCACGGTGGCAGGTGCGCAGGCAGCCTTGCGGTCGCGCGAGGAATTGCCGCATGCAGGCACCGATATCTATGTCGCCGACACCATGGGCGAGCTCGGCCTGTTCTATCGCCTGTCGCCGGTGGTGTTCATCGGCGGCTCGCTGGTGCCGCATGGCGGACAGAATCCGATCGAGGCGGTGAAGCTCGGTGCATCCGTGGTGCACGGCCCGCATGTGTTCAATTTCACCGATGTCTATGACGCGCTCGATGGTGCCGGCGGCGCGAAGCTCGCTGGCTCGTCGGAGCAACTCGTCAAACAACTAGGCCAGATGCTCGGCAACGATGCGGCGCGTGAAGCCTCCATCGATGCCGGGCAGCGTGTCGTCGAACGGCTCGGCGGCGCGCTCGATCGTACCCTGCATGCGCTGGAGCCCTATCTGCTGCAGCTCCGGCTTGAGGCAGGAGCCCACGATGCGTGAGCCGGCGTTCTGGCAGCCGCCGTCGACATGGCTGTCGCGTCTGCTGATGCCGCTTGGCGCGATCTATGGCGAGATCGCTGGCAGCCGCATGGCGCGCAAGGGCGTCGATGTCGGCATTCCCGTTCTCTGCGTGGGCAATTATCACGTCGGCGGCGCCGGCAAGACACCCACCACGCTGGCGCTGGTGCAGGTGCTGCGCGATCTCGGCGAGACGCCGGTGGTGCTGAGCCGCGGCTATGGCGGCCGGCTGCGCGGCCCGGTGAAAGTCGATCCGGCAAGGCACGTGGCTGCGGATGTCGGCGACGAGCCGTTGATGATGGCGCGTCAGGTGCCGGTGGTGATCTCCGGGGATCGCGTCGCGGGCGCAGCGCTGACGCGCTCGACCGGTGCAAGCGTCATCGTGATGGATGACGGCTTCCAGAATCCCGCGATCGCCAAGGATGCTTCGCTGATCGTGATCGACAGCAATCGTGGTCTCGGCAACGGACGCGTGTTGCCAGCGGGGCCTTTGCGCGCGCCGCTCGATCTGCAGATCGCACGCACCGATGCGCTTGTCGTGATCGGCGATGGCGTTGCGGCGACGGGTGTCGCTGCACTGGTCGCCGGCAGGGGCGGCCCGGTGCTGACGGCGCGTCTCGTACCGGACGAGACATCAGTGGCTGCCCTGCGCCGCAAGCGCGTGATGGCCTTTGCGGGAATCGGCGATCCCCAACGCTTCTTCCGGACGTTGCGTCTCGCCGGTGTGGATGTCGCGGTAGAAAAGGCCTTCGCCGATCACCACCCGTATGCGCCCGGCGAGATCGATGCGCTGGTCCTGCAAGCGAAGCGCGATGGCTTGACGCTGGTGACGACGGAGAAGGACGCCGTCAAGCTGCGCATCATGCCGGTCGCAGCAGAGATCGTGCCGTTTGCCGTTACGCTGGTCTTCGAGGACAAGGCGGCGCTGCAGGCTTTGGTGATTGAGAAGCTCAATCAGGCAAGAGTGAAGACGCTGAGATCGTAGGATGGGGTGAGCGTCTTCGCGAAACCCATCACTTCTGTCGCGTTTGATTGATGGGTTTCGCGCCGGCGCAAGTGTGCCTGCGCTCTATCCATCCTGCGGCCTTACTTCTGACCCTTCACCGCGTCCGGATAATGCCGCGCGAGCACCGCGTTCGGCACAGCATAGGCTTCCTGCCGGTCGACGCTCCAGTATTTCAGCTCGTCGAGCGGAATGCGCTCGCCGGTGATGGCGCAGATCACATAGGTGCCAGGCGAGACCACGCGGAAATCGCCATCGAGATATTGCAACTGGGCTTCGCCGTGGCCCGGAGGGCCAAATTTGTTCAGCACGGCTGGTCTCCTGGATCGTCACTAAGTCGTTTTGCCGGATCGTCACCGGCCCTGAATGTCGTCTTGTCGTAGCATAAATAAGGCCGCAGCGTCGCCCGTTAAAGACGACTGCGCGACTCTAGAACAGGCTGCCCTGATCGATCTTAGGCGCCTTTTTCGGCGCGGCCGGCGCCGCAGGCTTGGCCTCGCGCGGAGCAGGCGCTGTGCGGTCGCCATCTGCGGTCACGCCGATGCGTCCATCCGCAAATTCGATGCTCAGGCGGGCGCCCGCTCCGACAGCGGCGGCGGCATGCAGCGCCGCGCCTTGCTCGTCGCGCACCAGCGCAAAGCCGCGCGCCAGCACGCTGCGATAGGAGAGGGCTGACAGTAGCTGGCTCGATGCCTGGACGCGCGCCTGCTGGCGCTGCACCAGCGTCATCAGCGCGCGGCGGGCGCGTTCGGCAAGACGCAACGCACGTTCCCGGTCGCGTGTGATGGCATTGCGCTGCGCCTGCGCATTGGCCAGCTTCGAGGCTTTCAGCCGCACTTCCAGTCCGGCAAAACGATCGCGCCGCTGCCGAAGCAGCGCACGCGCCGAGAGGCTCAACCGTTCGCCCGATACCGTCAGGCGCTGCGTGGCATGGGCGATCTGTGCGCGTAGCACGCGCAGCGTGAGGCCGGCACTGGCCTGCGCGAAGCGGCGATGATGCGCGTGTGTATTGGCCTTCAGCGCGCGCGGCAGCGACGCGCTCGCGCCATCGAGACGCTGGCGCGGAATGGCGAGCAACTCGCTGAGGTCGGGCAAGGCACGCGCTGCAGCGCGCAGCTCGTTGCGGCGGGATTCCTGCCCGCGCTGCCAGCACAGCATCATCCGGCGCTCGAAACCTGATATTTCCACCATCAGTTCGGCGCGCACGGGCACCGCCATTTCGGCAGCGGCCGTCGGTGTCGGCGCGCGCTTGTCGGCGGCAAAATCGATCAGCGTGATATCGGTCTCGTGGCCGACGGCCGAGATCAGCGGGATCATGCTCTCCGCTGCGGCACGCACGACGATTTCTTCGTTGAACGACCACAGGTCTTCCAGCGAACCACCACCGCGCGCGACGATGAGCAGATCCGGTCGCGGAATCGTGCCGCCTTCCGGCAGTGCATTGAAGCCATGGATGGCTGCCGCGACCTGTTCGGCCGAGCCTTCGCCCTGCACCTTCACCGGCCACACCAGCACGCGGCGCGGGAAGCGGTCTTCCAGCCGATGCAGGATGTCGCGGATGACCGCGCCGGTGGGCGACGTCACGACGCCGATCACTTCCGGCAGCCATGGCAGCAACTGCTTGCGCGCTTCGTCAAACAGGCCTTCCGCGCCAAGCTTGCGCTTGCGCTCTTCCATCAGCGCCATCAGCGCGCCGACGCCGGCGGGTTCGATGGCTTCGATGACGATCTGGTATTTCGACGAGCCGGGATAGGTGGTCAGCTTGCCGGTGGCGATGACTTCGAGGCCTTCCTGCGGCTTGAACCGCATCCGGCCGTGGACGCCCTTCCAGATCACCGCCTCGATCTTGGCGCTCTCGTCCTTGAGCGAAAAATAGCAGTGGCCGGAGGAATGCGGCCCGCGAAAGCCGGAGATCTCGCCGCGCACCCGCACGTTCCCGTAAGCGTCCTCCACCGTCCGTTTCAGGGCTGAGGACAGCTCGGAGACGGTGAATTCGGTGGAATTCGTGAGGGGAGCAGCGGCAGTTTTAGGCATCGGGGACTCGAGCTGTTGCGGCACCGAATTAGCATGCTAAAGGCTGTCGCAACCATCAAAAACCCCCGGTCTGGCAGTCTCTCATGAACATTCTCCTCCTCGGTTCCGGTGGTCGCGAACACGCGCTGGCGTGGAAACTCGCCGCCTCTCCGCTGCTGACCAAGCTCTGGTGCGCGCCCGGCAATGCCGGCATCGCCCGGGAGGCCGAATGCGTGGCCCTCGATGTCGCCGACCATGCGGCCGTGATCGCCTTCTGCCAGACAAACAAGGTCGATTTCGTCGTGGTTGGTCCCGAAGCGCCGCTGGCGGCGGGGATCGTCGACGATCTGGCGGCCGTCGGGATCAAGGCCTTCGGGCCGGGCAAGGCCGCCGCGCGGCTCGAAGGCTCCAAGGGCTTCACCAAGGATCTCTGCAAGGCCAACAATATTCCGACCGCCGCCTATGAGCGGTTCAGCGATGCGGATGCGGCGAAGGCCTATATCCGCGCGCAGGGCGCGCCGATCGTGATCAAGGCCGATGGTCTTGCCGCCGGCAAGGGCGTCGTTGTCGCGATGACGCTGAAGGAAGCGGAAGACGCCATCGACATGATGCTGGGCGGCGGCTTCGGCGCAGCCGGCGCGGAAGCCGTGGTCGAGGAATTCATGACTGGCGAGGAAGCCTCGTTCTTCGTGCTGTGCGACGGCGAACATGCATTGCCGCTGGCCGCCGCGCAGGATCACAAGCGCGCTTTCGATGGCGACAAGGGACCGAACACCGGTGGCATGGGCGCCTATTCTCCTGCGCCTGTGTTTACCGATGCGATCCGCGATCGCACGATGAAGGAGATCATCTACCCGACGCTGCGCGCCATGAGCGCGATGGGCACGCCCTATAAAGGCGTGCTGTTCGCCGGCCTGATGATCACCGACGAAGGCCCGAAGCTGATCGAATACAATGCGCGCTTCGGTGATCCCGAGACCCAGGTGCTGATGGTCCGGCTGATGTCGGATCTGCTGCCGGCCCTGATCGCCTCCTGCGACGGGCAGCTCAAGAATTTCGACCTCCGCTGGTTCCCGGATCCCGCGCTCACCGTGGTCATGGCCGCAAAGGGCTATCCCGGCGACTATGAGAAGGGCACCCGGATCGCCGGCCTCGACCGGGCCGAGAAGATCGAGGGCGTCGAGGTGTTTCATGCGGGCACCAAGGCCTCGGGCGACTGGATTCTCGCCAATGGCGGGCGCGTCCTCAACGTGACCGCGTCGGCCAAAACCGTCGGCGAGGCCCAGCGCCGCGCCTATGAAGCCATCGGCCTGATCAACTGGCCGGAAGGTTTCTGCCGCCGCGATATTGGCTGGCAGGCGGTCGCGCGCGAGCGCAAGGGCAAATAACGGTACCCTGGGGTGCTGTTCGGGGAACCGAAGGTTGCATGGCGCGTTGATGGGGCTGTGAGGTACCCATGGTGCACTATTACTTCGACCTCAAGAACGGCACGACAAAGCGCGACCACGCTGGTCAGGAGCTGCGCAGTGACGCCGAAGCGATTGCGCAGGCTAATGTGATTGCCGATGGACTCAGCGCACGGTCGGCGACGCATCAGGACCATGCGCGCCACATTTGCGTCATTCACGAGGACGGGCACGAAGTGACCCGCGTTCCCATCGATATTGCTGCCGGCAAAGCCTCAGCGCCGCGCTTTAAAAAACGCTCGTAGCAGGGTGGCAGACTGGGTTTCCCCCACGGACGGATAGACCTCCGGCGCGTGGTGGCAGGTCGGTGACGCGAAGAACCGCACGCCGGAATCGACCCCGCCGCCCTTGGGATCGGCAGCCCCGTAATACAGCCGCCGGATCCGGGCGAAGGAGATTGCGCCGGCGCACATGGTGCAGGGCTCCAGGGTTACATAGAGATCGCAATCGACCAGCCGCTCGCTGCCGAGCCTGGCTGCGGCCTCCCGGATCGCCAGCACCTCGGCATGGGCGGTCGGGTCGCGGTCCCGGATGGTGCGATTGCCGGCGGTGGCGATCACCTCGTTATTCCCGACGATGACGCAGCCGATCGGCACTTCGCCGGCATTTCCGGCACTTTCGGCCACCTTCAGCGCCAAATCCATGAAAGAAGGTGCGGTCAACGGCTCGTTTCCTGCGCAAAACTCTGCTACGGAGTTGCATTCAGCAAAAGTGGATACTGGTTTTGCGTGACAATGCGCCCCAATGAGCGCGCATTTTCGGCCCGCGAACCGTTTCCGCACCGCTCAACCCAATTCAGCTTCCGCTGCAGTGAGACCCTTCATGCCCCGCGACAACGACAAAAACAACGGCCCCTCGCGCGGCCGTCCTCCGGGCGGAAAAGGCGGAGCCGGCAAGGGCCGCTCCGGCGCCGCACGTGGTCCCGAGAAGAAATTCGCCAAGCGCGATGGCACCTATGCACCGAAACCGGCAGGTGCCGGTGGCGAGAAGCGTTCCTTTGGTGGCAAGCCTTCCGGTGGCAAGTCCTTCGGCGCCAGGCCTTACGCGGGCAAGCGCGATGACGACCGCGCGCCGCGCCGTGACTATGGTGATGCGCCGCGTCGCGATCGTGACGACGCTCGTCCGGCCCGCTTCAACCGCGACGATCGTCCCGCGCGCAGCGGTGGTGGCGATCGCCCGGATCGCGGCCCGCGCAAGGATTTCGGTGACCGCGAGAAGCGGCCCTATTCGCCGCGCGCCGGCGCCGGTGGCGGCGACAAGCGTCCCTACAGCCCGCGTGGAGATTCCCCGCGTGGCGACCGTCCGAATTTCAACAGGGATGACCGCGCCCCGCGCGGCGACCGCGGCGATGCGCGTCCGGCCGGACGCTTCTCCGACAAGAAGTTCGGCGAGCGAAAGCCATACGCGCCGCGCGATGGCGGCGGTGAGAAGCGCCCCTATACGCCGCGCGGCGAAGGTTTTCGCGGCGGCGATGGTGACCGTCCGCGTCCGCGCTTTGATCGGCCGCAAGGTGATCGCAACGATCGGCCGCAGCGTGAGCGCAGTGATCGCCCGCAAGGCGATCGTCCGCGCGGCGACCGGCCCTTCAGCGCCGAGAAGAAGTTCGGCGGCGACAAGAAATTCTCCCGTGGTGCGCCGGATCGCGGCGGCCCGCGCAAGAGCTTTGGCGATCGTCCCGATCGTGGTGGGCGTGATTTCGAGCGCGGCCCTGATCGCAGCGAACAGAAGCCCTGGCAGAAGCGCGAAGGCGGCTCGGATGATCGTGGCAGCCGCAGCGCGCGTCCGCCGCGCGATGGCGCGCGCAATTTCGATCGGCCGAAATTCGACAAGCCGCGCTTCGAGCGTCCGCGCGAGGACCGCCCGGAGCGTGGCGATAGCGAGCGTCCGCGTTTCTCGCGTCCGCGAGAAGATCGCCCGAGCTTCGATCGTCCGCGCGAGCCCCGCGGTCGCACCGACTGGCAGGAGCATGGTCGCAGCGAGCGTCGCGATGGCGACGAGCGTCCGCGTCGTGAGAACGAGGACGACAGCAGGATCTTTGCGAAGCGTCCCGCCTTTGGTGGTCGCGGTGAATATCGCGAGCGCGATCCCGAGCAGCGTCGTCCGGCGCGCCTTCCCGCTGCAAAGAAGGCCGGCGAGCGTATCGCCAAGGTCGTGTCGCGCGCGGGCCTGTGCTCGCGCCGCGATGCCGAGGAATGGGTCACGCAGGGCCGCGTCGCCGTCAACGGCCGCGTGATCAACTCACCAGCGCTCGATGTCTCGACCAACGATGTCATCACCGTGGATGGCAAGCCGTTGCCGGCGCCGGAGCGCACGCGCCTGTTCCTGTATCACAAGCCGCGTGGCCTGATGACGACCCATGCCGATCCCGAGGGGCGGCCGACGGTGTTCGATCATTTGCCCGAGGGCCTGCCGCGCCTGATCTCCATCGGCCGGCTCGATTTCAACACGGAAGGCCTGCTGCTGCTCACCAATGACGGCGGTCTCGCGCGCACGCTCGAACTGCCGGAGACCGGCTGGCTGCGTCGCTATCGCGTTCGTGCGCATGGCGAAGTCACCCAGGCGCAGCTCAATGAGCTCAAGAACGGCGTCGAGGTCGACGGCGTCAAATACGGCTCGATCGATGCGACGCTGGAGCGCGACAAGAGTGCCAATGTCTGGATCGTCTTTGCAATCCGCGAAGGCAAGAACCGCGAAGTGCGCAACGTGCTGGCGCATCTCGGCCTCGAAGTGAACCGCCTGATCCGCATCTCCTACGGTCCGTTCCAGCTTGGTGAAATCGAAGAGGGACAGGTCGACGAGGTGAAGACCCGCGTGCTGCGCGAACAGCTCGGTGAGAAGATCGCGGAAGCCTCCGGCGCCGATTTCGGTCGCCAGCTGCCGAGCAAGGGCGACGTGTCGCTCGATCCGGTGATCGTGAAGAAGCCGGTGCTGAAGCGCTCCACGGTGGAAGACCGCAAGGGCCGTCGCATCCTGGTGCAGCGTGCCGGCTCGGAAGAGTCGCGCGCCCGCAACGAGGACGCGGCCACCTTCGGCGGTCCGCCAAAGAAGCCGAAGCGCGGCTATCACGGCAAGCGCGATCTGAAGCCGCGAGACGAGTGATCCATGCGCGTCGTCGGTGGCCGGCTGAAGGGCCGCAACATCGCATCGCCCACGACTCAGGCGATCCGCCCCACGGCGGATCGCCTGCGCGAGGCGCTGTTCAATATCCTGATCCACGCTTATGAGAATCCGATTCTGGACGCGCGCGTGCTCGATCTGTTTGCCGGCACCGGCGCGCTCGGCATCGAGGCCGTGTCGCGCGGTGCAAAGTTCACGCTGTTCGTCGACAACGGCTCCGAGGCGCGTGCGTTGTTGCGCAACAATGTCGAGGCGCTCGGTCTTGGCGGCGTGACCAAGGTCTATCGCCGCGATGCCGCCGATCTCGGTCCCGCACATCCGGTCGAGCCGTTTTCGCTGGTGTTCCTCGATCCGCCCTATCGCATGAAGCTCGCCGAGAAATCGCTGAACTCGCTGCGCAATGGCGGCTGGCTGACGCCGGATGCGCTGCTGGTGGTGGAAGAAGCGAAGGATGCGGCGTTCGCGGCACCGGACGGGTTTGAAGAACTCGAGCGCCGCGCCTATGACGATACCGAGTTTACATTTCTGCGCGCGATATGATGAGTTCGTAGGATGGGTAGAGAGAAGGCGCGTCAGCGCCGATCGAAACCCATCGACCACAAGCACCACAAATGATGGGTTTCGCTACGCCGACCCATCCTGCAAGATGAGGATCATGCCGATGTCCGCGATTGAATACACCTGGGATCACGTCCATATCCGCACGCCGGACACCGAAGCCACCGCGCAATGGTTCGCCGACATGCTCGGTGCCGAGATTCTGCGCGCGCCCGGCCGCATCGACATCAAGCTCGGCGGCGGCCTGATCTTCCTGGCACCGGTAACGCCGGAGATGGGCGTCAACCCGCCGCCGGTGACGCCCTATCAGGGCCTCGACCATTTCGGCCTGAAGGTGAAGGACATCGATGCGGTGGCCGCATCGCTGAAGGCCAAGGGCGTGGAATTCACCAAGGAGCCGCATACGCTCAAGCCGGGCCTGCGCATCTGTTTCATTCGTGCGCCGCAGGGTGTGTCGATCGAGCTCTTGGAACGCGATCCGAAATATACGTGAGCCGAGCGCGCTTCCTTATCCCTCCCCACTGCGCGTAGCTCCGCGACGCTTGAGGGAAGGATAAGAGATCACCTCCGCCCGAACAGCTTCTCGATATCGCTGAGCTTGAGCTCGACATAAGTCGGCCGGCCGTGATTGCACTGGCCGGAATTGGGCGTGTCTTCCATCTCGCGCAGCAGTGCGTTCATTTCCTCGGGCCGCAGCCGTCGGCCTGAGCGCACCGAACCATGGCAGGCCATGGTGGCTGCCACATGCAGCAGCCGGCGCTCCAGCGGCAGCGCTTCGTCCCATTCGGCCATGTGCTCGGCGAGATCGCGCAGCAGCGACGCGGCGTTGATCTTGCCGAGCAGTGACGGCGTTTCGCGCACGGCGATGGCACCGGGGCCAAAACTGTCGATGGCGAGGCCGTAGCTTGCGAGTTCCTCGGCGCGGTCGAACAGTTTCTCCACGATGGCCTCGTCCATTTCGACGATCTCGGGGATCAGCAGGATCTGCCGTTGCACGCCATTGGCAGCCAGCGATGCCTTCAATCGCTCATAGACGATGCGTTCATGCGCGGCATGCTGATCGACCACGATCATGCCGTCGCGGGTCTGCGCGATGATGTAGTTCTCATGTACCTGCGCGCGCGCCGCACCGAGCGGCCGATCGATCAGGTCAGTCTGCGACGTTTCCTCGAAACGCACATCGGCCGTGGGCGTGCCGACATCGAAGGCCGCCTGGCTCCGCTCGGCAAAGGCAGCCGAGCCATCGAAACCCGGCATGGGGCTAACCGGAAGAGCGGGTGATCGCTTCCAGTCCCAATTGGCATTCGGGCGCGGCGCGAAATTGGGTGCGAAGTTGGGGCGGAACGAGTCCAGCACGGCGCCGTCGCTATTGGCCGCGGTGCGACGTCCTTCGCGGGCCAGGCCTTCCTTCAGCGCATGCACGATCAGTCCGCGCACCAGTCCGGCATTGCGGAAACGCACCTCGGTCTTGGCCGGATGCACATTGGCATCGACCTCCTGCGGGTCGAGCGTGACGAACAGCGCGACGATCGGATGGCGGTCGCGGGGCAGATAATCCGAATAGGCCGCGCGCACCGCGCCGATGATCAGCTTGTCGCGGACCGGGCGGCCATTGACGAACAGATACTGCCCAAGCGCATTGGCGCGGGTCAGCGATGGCGCTGCGGCAAAACCTTCGACCACCACACCTTCGCGTTCGCTGCGCACCTCGATGGCGCTGAGGCGAAACTCGGGTCCGAGAATGTCACCGAGCCGCGTCAACTGTCCGGCCGGACCGGGCAGGGCAGCCGCCCATGTCACCGGCGCGCGTTCCTCGCCGGCCATGGTGAAGGCGATGTCCGGCCGCGCCATCGCGAGGCGGCGGACAACCTCGCGGATCGCTTCGGCCTCGGTGCGGTCGGTCTTGAGAAATTTCAGCCGGGCAGGCGTCGCGTAGAACAGATCGCTGACCTCGACGCGGGTGCCCTGGGTGAGCGCGGCCGGCGCGATGTCAGACTTCTCCCCGCCGTCGACGGTGCGCGACCAGGCATGGGGCTCCGAGGCGTGGCGCGTGGTGATGCTCAGCCGCGCCACGGAGCCGATGGAGGGCAGCGCCTCGCCGCGAAAGCCCAGCGTGCGGATCTGCAGCAGGTCCTCGTCATCGAGCTTCGAGGTGGCGTGGCGGTCCATCGCGAGCATAAGATCGGCATGAGTCATGCCGCCGCCGTCATCGGTGATGGCGATCTTCCGCCGCCCGCCGCCATCGGTGAAGATCTCGACCCGGCTGGCGCCGGCATCGATGGCGTTCTCCACCAGTTCCTTCACGACGCTGGCCGGCCGCTCCACCACTTCGCCGGCGGCGATGCGGTTGACGATGGTTTCTGGGAGCTGGCGAACGGGCATGGAGGTGCTGTGATGTCGGGGTGGGTGACGGACGAATCCGGGCGGTTTGCGCCTGACGCTCACTTAGGAGCCTGATTGCCCCATTCTAGGGCCAGCCGGTCCGGCTGTCCCCGCGACAGGCCCGATTTTCCCCCGGCGATTACGCGAATCGGCCGCCCTTCTGGATCACCTCGATCTTGTAGCCATCGGGATCGGTGGCGAAGAAGAAGCGGGCGAGGAGTTTACCGCCGTGGTTCAGCTCGCGCAGTGGCCCGGCGGTCAGTTTTTCCTGCGCGAAACGGGCATGTTCCGCAGCGACGTCGTCGACGACAACCGCGAGATGCCCGTAGCCGTCACCTAGCGCATAGGGCTCGGTGCGGTCGAAATTCACCGTCAGTTCCAGCTCGAAGGGCGAGGACGGATGGCGGAGATAGATCAGCGCGAAGTCGGGAAATGCGATGCGATCGGCGATCTCCAGTCCGAATGCGCGCTGGTAGAAGTCCAATGAGCGCGCTTCGTCCAGCACGCGGATCATCGAATGAACGGGTTTGGCCATCGGGACAGGTCCTTGATCAGACAGGTTTGGAGGTGGCGCCGCGGCTCAATCGTCGAAACGGCCGCCGCGGCCGGCCTTGATATCGCTGCGGCGCTTCTTGCCGTCGAGGCGGCGCATCTTCGAACCGAGCGTGGGTTTGGTGGCCCGCCGGGGCGCCTGGCGGAAGGCGGCTTCCTGCATCAGTTGGACCAGCCGCTCGATGGCGTCGGCCTTGTTGCGCTCCTGGGTGCGGAAGCGCTGGGCATGGATCACGATCACGCCGTCCTTGGTCATGCGCTGGCCGGCGAGGGTGCGCAAGCGGATCGTGGTGTCCTCCGGCAGCGTCAGCTTCGTTGTATCGAAGCGCAATTGCGCAGCGGTGGAGACCTTGTTGACGTTCTGCCCGCCGGGACCGGACGCGCGGACGAAGACGATCTCGATATCGTCCTCGTCGATGGCAATGGAGCGCGTGATGCGGAGCATGATCCTCCGTAGCACATCCGCCGGCCGTCCGGGCAAGCCTGTGCGCCGTCAGGACCGCCGCGACCCGCTGCGTTCGACCAGCTTCACCATGACCTGCAGGGCATGGTTCGTCGGCGTCGGGATGCCATGCTCGGCGCCCTTGCGGACGATGAAGCCGTTCAGGAAGTCGATCTCCGATGGCTTGCCGCGGGCGAGATCCTGCGAGGTCGACGATTGCTGAAACGGCATGCTGGCGGCGAGGCCGAGGGTCTTGTCCAGCAGATCGGCGGGCAGCGACACGCCGCAGGCGCGCGCCACCGCCAGGCATTCGGTAACGGCATTGGTCACGATATCGGGGACGCCATCGACCTTGAACATCTCGCCATAGGCAATGCCGGCCACCGCCGACAGCGCGTTATAGGCGCAATTGTTGATGAGCTTGGACCACTGCACCGCGTCGATATCGCCGGCGATGGCTGTCGGCACGCCGGCATCGGACATCAGCTTTGCCAGCGCTTCGCTTTGGGGCGAAGCACCGATGATCAGCTCGCCGCGTCCGTTATGTTTGATATGGCCCGCGCCCGGCATCTCCGCGGCCACATAGACCGCCGCGGCAATCACCGGCTGGCTGAGGATGGCGCGCAGGCGCTGCGGATTGTCCACGCCGTTCTGCAGGCTGAGCACGATCGTATCGGCCTTGAGGACGGGCTTCAGCGTTACTGCCGTGCTGTCCGTATCGCCCGATTTCACCGCGAACAGCACGAGATCCGGCGGCGTCAGACTCGCGACGTCCGTCGTCGCCCTGGCCGGAATGAAGCCGGTGAATTCGGCGCTCTCGAAATGCAGGCCACGCGCATTGATGGCATCCACATGCGCCTGTCGGCCGATCAGAGTGACGTCGTGACCCGCGCGCAGCAGCTTGGCGCCGTAGTAGCAGCCAACCGCGCCAGCGCCGATCACCGCGATCTGCATGTCGGCGCTCAGTTGGCCTTCGGCGCCGGGACCACCGGCGCTGCGGCTGCTTGCGGCGCGCGTCCGACCACGACGGTCAGCAGGCCATCGGCCCACAGCTTCTTGGCTGCAGCCCTGGCCTGATCCAGCGTGACCGCATCGACGATCGCATTGCGCTTCTCGATGTAATCGATCGGCAGCTTGTCGAGCTGGTATTGCAGCAGCGCGCCGGCGAGCTTCGATGACGTATCGAGCGCCAGCATTTGCGAGCCCTTGAGATAGGACTTGGCTTCGTCCAGTTCCTGCTGGGTCGGGCCCTGCTCGGCGATGCGCTTCACTTCGCTGGTCACGGTATCGACCGTTTCGGTGGCGCGATCGGCACGGGTGGCGGTGTTGCCGATATAGATGCCGGAATGCTGCATCCACAGCAGCGAGCCGGACACCGAATAGACCAGTCCGCGTTTCTCGCGCACCTCGTGATAGAGCCGCGAGGACAGGGTGCCGCCGCCGAGAATGTGGGTGACGATATAGGCGGCCATGAAGTTCGGATCGTCGCGCTTGATGCCGGGGCTGCCGAAGGTCACCACGGTCTGCGGCACGTCGAGCGTGACGAAGCTCTTCTGCGGCGGCTTGGCGGCAACGACCTCGGGGACCGGCGTCAGGCTGGCTTTTGCGGGCAGGCCACCGAAGGTCTCGTCGAGCAGCTTGCTCAGTGTCGCGGGATCGACGTCGCCGACCACGGCCACCTTCAGTGTGTCCTTGGCGATGACACGCGCCTTGTAGGCCTTGATATCGTCGATGGTGATGCCAGGGACTTCAGTGAGGCTACCATTCGATGGACGGCTGTAGGGATGATCGCCGAAGGCCAGTTCGAGAAACTTGCGGGTGGCGATCGAACTGGGATTGGTGGTCTCGCGGCGCAATCCGGACAGGATCTGCGCGCGGATGCGCTCCACATCGGCGCTGTCGAAGCGCGGCTGTGTCAGCGACAATCGCAGCAGGTCGAAGGCTTCATCGCGATTGTCCTTCAGCATGCGCAGCGAGCCGCGGAAGTAATCGCGCTGGGCGTTGTAGCTGAGTTCGATGGCGCGGCGATCCAGACGTTCATGGAAAGTCTTGGAGTCGAGATCGGCTGCGCCTTCGTCCATCAGGCTGGCGACCATGTTGGCGGTGCCGGACTTGTCCTTGGGGTCCTGCGCCGCGCCGCCGCCGAAGGCGTATTCCATGGCGATCAAGGGCACGGTCGCATCCTGCACGAACCAGGCTTCGATGCCGCCCGGGGTGACCAGATGCTGGATCTTCGCCGCGGCATGGGATGGCGCTGCCGTCAGTGAAGCGAAAGAGAGAACGGTGGCGACGGCGAAGCCGACGCGGCGGGCGTTGCGCAACATCATGTTCACGACCGCTTCTCCTCGCGCTTTGGCGCAGATGTATCCTTGACCAGATAGCCGGTGACCGAGCGCTTCTTCTCGAGCCAGGCTTGCGCCGCGGCGCGCACCTGTTCGGCCGTCACCGTTTTGATGCGGTCGGGCCAGCTGCGAATGTCCTCGACACTGAGGCCGGTAGTGAGGGCTGCGCCATACCAGCGGGCCAGGGAGGCCTGATTGTCCTGCGCATAGATCGCTTCGGCCACGAGCTGCGTCTTGACGCGTTCGAGGTCGGCAGCGGGAACGGGATTTGTCGCGAGGTCGGCAATCACCGCATCCATCGTCTTTTCGATCTCGGCGAAATCGACGCCGGGCCGCGGCGAGGCGGAGATCATGAATTGCGCGCTGTCCAGCGCCGTGCCCTGATAGCTGGCGCCGGCATTGATCGCGAGCTGCTTGTCGACCACCAGCGCACGGTAGAGATATGAATTGGCGCCGCCGCCGATCAACTGGCCGAGCACATCGAGGGCCTGGCTTTCGCCGGCTGCGGCGGTGGTGGCGGACGGGACGAGATAGTAGCGACGGATGCTGCTCTGTTCGACGCGCGGATCGGACAGGGTCACGGCGCGGGGAGCGGCGGGTGTCGGCTCCTGCGGGCGCATGCGCCGCTCGGGGATCGACGGCTGCGCCGGGACGACGCCATAGGTGCGCTCCACCATCGGGCGGATCTCCGCCACATCGACATCGCCCGCGATGATCAGCGTGGCATTGTTCGGTGCATAGAAGCGCTTGTAGAAGGCGAGCGCGTCCTCACGGTCGAGCTTCTCGATTTCCTGATGCCAGCCGATGATCGGGCGGCCATAGGGATGGTTGAGATAGAGCGCTGCCATGATCTGTTCGGACAGGCGCGCATCCGGGCTGTTGGCGACGCGCATATTGTATTCTTCGAGCACGACGTCGCGCTCGGGCAGGACGTTCTCGTCCTTCAGCACGAGGCCGGTCATGCGATCGGCCTCGAATTCCATCATCCGGCCGAGCTGGTCCTTGGTGACCCGCTGGTAGTAGCCGGTGTAATCGGTGGAGGTGAAGGCGTTCTCGTTGCCGCCGATGCGCTGCACCGTCTGCGAGAACTCGCCGGCCGGATGTTTCGCTGTGCCCTTGAACATCAGGTGTTCGAGGAAATGCGCCAGGCCCGATTTGCCGGGTGTCTCGTCGGCGGAACCGACCTTGTACCAGATCATCTGCGTCACGACGGGTGTGCGGTGATCTTCGATCACGACGACCTGCATGCCGTTGGCGAGCTTGAAAGTGGTCGGCGGATTCGATGTCACCGTCTGCGCCCGAGCGCCCGACATGGTGAAGGCGGGAGCCAGCAGCAAGGCGACGACTGCGACGGATCGTGCGGCAAGTCGGAATGATGAGGTCATGGCGGGGCTAGCAGCTCCAAAGCATGGGGAAAGGCGTCACCAAGCTATCGCGCGGAACACATCCGCGCGTGCAGGCTGATCGCAGTGAAAGGACGTCTTTGGAACGGCGGCGCAACGGGAGCGCTGCGATCAGAACTTACCCGTCATCGGGTTGATATTGTAATCGTTCTTCATGGTTTCCTTCGGCCCGGTGCCATAGGCATAGCCCGAGGCAGGCGTCTGGTAACCGGCCGGCGGCTGGGTCAGCGACTCGCGTGTCGGCTCGCCCTTGAACTCGGCGGTCTCACCCTTGTTGCTGCCGAACATGTTCTTGAACAGTCCGCCTTCATAGCCAAGCTGTTTCGGGCTCAGCACGATGTTCTTGTTCGGATCGCCGGGCGAGGAATTGTCCACAGCGGACGAGGCGCCACGTGCACGCTTCGGCGCCATTTCGCGCGGGGTCAACGGACGCGCGGCTTCCAGCACTTCTTCGGGGCGTCCGGTCTTGGCGTTGGCGGCGGCTGCGCGGCGCTGCTGCACGTCGGGATCCTTCGGCCAGTTCGCGACAGGCGCAGGGCCCTTGGCATCCGGCGGCGGCAGGTCGATCTTCGGCGGGACCACCAGCGGCGAGCGCTCGCGGTAGTCGATGCCGGTGTTTTCCATATTGGTGCCGCCGAGACCGGTCATGATCTGCTTGATGACCTTCTGCTCGAACGGCTGGTCTTCTTCCTCGGCATCCTGGGCGCGTGCAGCGCCAGCGGACATCACGAGACCAACGCTAACGGCAACGGCGGTGAGGCGCAGGGCGCGCATCCAGGCGCCCGATGAAGTGTGCAGAGCCCAACCGGTTTCGGTCTCGCGCATCGTGTTCATCCTGTTCAAATATCTGGCGGATCGGCAAGAATCCGAGAAATCCTGCTGCGGTTCCGCTGGTATCGCCCTTGGCCTTGCGTATCGGCTGGGATCAGGGCGCTTTTGCGGCGGGTACCGTGAAGAAAGAGTCATACAGCAGGGCCGCTACACCGGCAACAATGGCAACATCGGCAAGGTTAAACACGTACCAGTTGTAGGTCTTGCCGGCGATGTCGACATGCAGCAGGGCGAAATCGACCACGGCGCCATAGGCGAACCGGTCGATGGCATTGCCGATCGCGCCCCCGATAATCAGCCCCAGCCCGATCGTGGCCAGTCTGGTCTCCGATTTCGCCATCCAGACCGCCAGCGCCACCACCGCGATGGCCTTGATCGCCACCAGCACGACCTGGCCGGTGGGGCCGGAATCGGAGAACCAGCCGTAGCTGATGCCGGTATTCCAGGCCAGGACCAGATCGAAGAACGGCGTGATCCTGACCAGGCCGCGATGGCCGAGATCGAAGCCATAGAGCAGCCACAGCTTCGTCGCCTGATCGAGGATCAGGATGACGATGGCGGCGATCAGCCCGCTGCGGACGGCTGGTTTCAAACAGCCACTCCCAGCGCCTTCCACTCCCGTAGCGCCTGCGCGTCGCGCGGGGTGACGTCGGGATAGTCCTTGTCCTCACCCACGGTCGGCAGAATCTTCCACGACCGCGCGCATTTGGTGCCGACGGCCTTTTCCACCACCACCGCGACGCCGGGCACGTCGTTCAGCGTGAAGGCGCCTGCGGGCGGTTCGGCATTGGTCAGCATAGCATTCGAAGTGATGAACACTTCGGCGAGGTCGATGTCCGCGAGGATCGCGAATACGGCTTTGTCTGACACATAGACCAGCGGCGAGGCTTCCAGCGACGAGCCGATATTCTTGGCGGCGCGCTCGATTTCCAGCGCACCGGTGACGACGCGGCGGACGTTGCGGATGGTGTCCCACTTCGCGGCCAGCGCCTCGTTGCGCCAGGCCGGCAGCGTGTTCTGGAACGGTTCGAGATGCACCGACACGGCCGTGCTGCCGTAGCGCGACAGCCAGGCTTCCTCGGCGGTGAAGCTGAGGATCGGCGCGAACCAGGTCACGATCGACCGGAACAGGTAGTCGATCACAGTCAGCGAGGCCTTGCGTGCCACCGACGACGGCGCGTCGCAATACAGGGTGTCCTTGCGGATGTCGAAATAGAAGGCCGACAATTCGGTGTTCATGAAGGCGGCGAGCGTGGCCACCACCGTCTTGTAGTCGAAATCGGCATAGGCCTGTCGCACCACCGCATCGACTTCCGAGAGGCGATGCAGCATCAGCCGCTCGAGCTCCGGCATGTCGTCGGCCTTGATGCGATCCGCTTCGCGGAAATGCGCGAGGCTGCCGAGCATCCACCGCACGCTGTTGCGCAGCTTGCGATAGGTCTCGATGGTGTTCTTGATGATCTCCGGGCCGATGCGCTGGTCGTCGGCATAATCGGTGGCGCAGACCCACAAGCGCAGGATGTCGGCGCCGGAGTCCTTGATCACCTTCTGCGGCTCGATCGTGTTGCCGATCGATTTCGACATCTTGCGGCCGTTCTCGTCGAGCGTGAAGCCGTGGGTCAGCACGACATCGAACGGCGCGCGGCCACGGGTGCCGCAGCTTTCCAGCAATGACGACTGGAACCAGCCGCGATGCTGGTCCGAGCCTTCCAGATACATCACGGTGTCATCGCCGCCATCGACCTTGCGGTTGATACCGGCGAGGCCGGGGAAGTTCTGCTGGTCTTCGAGCACGAAGGCGTGCGTCGAGCCGGAATCGAACCAGACGTCGCAGATGTCGTCGACTTTCTTCCACGCTTCATTGGCAAGTGGACCGAGGAAGCGTTCGCGGGCACCTTCGGCATACCACGCATCGGCGCCTTCGCTCATGAAGGCTTCGGCGATCCGCAAATTGACGGCGTCGTCGATCAGGATTTCGGCGGAGCCGTCGCCCTTCTCGCGCACGAATACCGCAATCGGCACGCCCCAGGCGCGCTGCCGCGAGATCACCCAGTCCGGCTTGGTATTGATCATGCCGTTGATGCGGTTCTGTCCCGTCGCCGGCACCCATTGGGTGACCTTGATGGCCTCCAGCGCGCGATGACGCAGCGTATCGCCGGGCTTCGCCTTGCCGTCGTCGACGATGTCCTTGTCCATCGCGATGAACCATTGCGGCGTGTTGCGATAGATCACGGGCTTCTTGGAGCGCCAGGAATGCGGATATTGATGCTTCAGGCGCGTACGCGCCACCAGCATGCCGCGCTCGACCAGCGCCTTGATGATGGCCTCGTTGGCGTCGCCCTTCTCGCCCTTGTCGTTGAGCACGCGGGTGCCGGTGAAGCCCGGCGCCTGTTCAGTCAGCGCGCCGTTCTCATCGACGGTATAGGGAATCGTGGTGGCGATGCCGCGCTCGGTGAGCTGGCGGCCATTCGACGTCCAGATATCGAAGTCGTCGCGGCCGTGGCTTGGCGCGGTATGCACGAAGCCGGTGCCGGCATCGTCGGTGACGTGGTCGCCATCGAGCAGCGGCACGATGAAGTCATAACCGCCGGCGAGGCCCTTCAGCGGATGGCGGCATTCCAGATCCTCGAGGATGTCGGACGACATCTCGCTGCTCTTCTTCCAGGACGTCACGCGCGCCTGCTTGAACACGCTTTCGGCCAGCGCGTCGGCGAGGATCAGCAGGTCGCCGGTCTTCAGCCAGTTGTCCTCCGGCGCCTCGGTGACCTCATAGAGGCCATAGGCGATCTTGCGCGAGAACGAGATGGCGCGGTTGGCGGGCAGCGTCCAGGGCGTGGTGGTCCAGATCACCACGGCGGCCTTGGCGAGGCGGCCGAATTCGGCGGCGACGGGGAATTTCACCCAGACCGCGTCGGACGTGTAGTCCTCATATTCGACTTCGGCTTCGGCCAGCGCGGTCTTTTCCACCACGCTCCACATCACCGGCTTGGAGCCGCGATACAGCGTGCCGTTGGCGGCGAATTTCATCAGCTCGCGCGCGATCTGCGCTTCCGCGAAGAAGTCCATCGTCGCATAGCGGCCGGCCCAGTCGCCGATGATGCCGAGGCGCTTGAATTCCTCGCGCTGGATGTCGAGCCATTTGGTGGCATAGGCGCGGCATTCCTGGCGGAACGCGATCATCGCCGCGCCGTCCTTGAAATTCGGCTTGGTCTTGCCCTTGGAGCGGTAGTTCTCTTCCTCGATCTTCCACTCGATGGGCAGGCCGTGACAGTCCCAGCCCGGCACGTAGTTGCTGTCGAAGCCCAGCATCTGCTGGCTCTTGGTCACCACGTCCTTGAGGATCTTGTTGAGCGCATGGCCGATATGGATGTTGCCATTGGCATAGGGCGGGCCGTCATGCAGCACGAATTTCGGCTTGCCCTTGGCGGTTGCGCGCAGCTTGCCGTAGAGGTCGATCTCGTTCCAGCGCGCCAGCATTTTCGGCTCGCTGGTCGGCAGGCCTGCGCGCATCGGAAATTCGGTCTGCGGCAGGTAGAGGGTCTTGGAATAGTCGTTGGCGCTCTTTTGGGCGTCAGATTTGGCGGGCTTGTCGGACATAGGTGCTCTGGCTTGCTCGAATGGCGCTGAAACGCGTGAAAACGCGATGAAACTGGACGGTCCCGGTCTTGCGCCGAGCAAAGCTCAGGCGGAAGCCGGGCCGATAATGCTTATGATGGGGCGCCGTGCAGACATCCGGCACTCAATAGCAGCCGGAACAGGGATCGCAAAGCGTCCTAACGGTGTTTTGACGCTGATCAGGCCTGCTTGCCGATCGACCGGGCCGGATTGCCGGCCACGGTGGCGCCGGGCGGCACGTCCCGGGTCACCACGCTGCCGGCGCCGATCACGGCTCCGTCACCGATGGTCACGCCGGGGACGATAATGGCTCCGCCGCCGATCCAGACATCGGCGCCGATTTTGACCGGCCGGCCGAATTCCAGCCCGCTGCGGCGGGTCGCTGCGTCCCGTGGATGGTCGGCGGCGTAGATCTGCACGGCCGGGCCGATCTGGGTGCGGTCGCCGATGGTGACCTCGACGATGTCCAGGATCACGCAGTTGAAATTCAGGAAAACACCGTCGCCGAGATGGATGTTGTAGCCGTAGTCGCAGAAAAACGGCGGACGGATCACGCAGTCGGCGCCGACTTTGCCGAAATGCTCGGCGAGCAGTGTCCGTCGTTCGGCCACCGGCCGGTCCAACTGCGCGTTGTACTTGGCCAGCCAGGCCTTGTTGGCCTTCTCGTCAGCGACCAGTTCGGGGCTGCCGGGGCGATAAAGCTCGCCCGCCAGCATTTTCTGCTTTTCGGTCTGGGTCAGGGGAGGTCTCCCAGTCTCGGAAACGCATCCGGCGCGGCCGCCAGCGCGGCGCGCGCTTTGGCGCTGTCATCGTCCATCTGGCGGATCAGCGGTTCAATGCTCTCGAATTTCATTTCGTCGCGGATGAAGGCAATGAAAGCGACGTCCAGCGTCTGGCCGTAGAGATCGCCCTTGAAGTCGAACAGGAAGATTTCGAGCAGCGGCGCGCCGTTGTCGAAGGTCGGGCGGCGGCCAAAGGATGCGACGCCGTCGAAGCGCTCGTTGCCGCGGCCGACCCGCACCGCATAGATGCCGTGTTTGAGGCCGCAATTGGCATTCAGGCGGATATTGGCGGTGGGATAGCCGAGGTCGCGGCCGAGCTTCTTGCCGTGGATCACCTCTCCGGTGATGAACCACGGGCCGTTCAGCATCTCGGTGGCCTCGGCCACCTGGCCCTCAGCCAATGCCATGCGGATGGCCGTCGATGACACCGGGCGCTCATCGATATCGATATGTGGCTGCACATCGACCTCGATGCCGAGCCGCGGGGCTTCATTCACCAGCAGGCTGGGAGAGCCGACGCGGCCTTTGCCGAAATGAAAGTCGTAGCCGACAGCGATCCCGCTGATGCCGAGACGCTCGATGAGATCGTGGTGAATGAAGTCTTGCGCCGTGGTGCTGGCGCGTCCCTTGTCGAAGGTCATGACGACGGCGCCGGCGAGGCCGGTTCCTGCCAGCAGGCGCAGTTTGGCGGCCTCGTCAGAAAGCCGGAATTGCGGCGTGTTCGGGCTGAAGAAACTGCGCGGATGCGGCTCGAAGGTCACCGCCAAAGCGCTTGTTTTATGCAGTTCCGCCATGCGTAGCGCAGCACCGATGACGGCGCGGTGGCCGAGATGGACGCCGTCGAAATTACCCATGGCGACGACGCATCCGCGCGGGATGGCATCGGCAGGCGTTGTGTCGCGGATCACGCTGAAAGCAGTCGTCATGATTGGATTCGTTGATGGTTTTGGCGGGTGAGGGACCGTGACGCGCCCGCCGCCCCGAAGTCAAGCGAAGGTAAAATCGGCTTTCTTCTCGAATTTGACCAATTTCAGGCCACGGGGCGGTTAACTGGAAATTTAACCCACCCTGCTAATTCTGGCACCTAGCCGCGGACAGCAATGCTCGCCAATCCCGGCTGGAACGGTTTGCCTGACGGCAAATATCATTTTTGCATTTGCGTATCGTGCCTCAGGGGGAATGAAGATGGCGGTTGATTTGTCGATGACGGTGCTGGTGGTGGACGATTACAACACCATGATCCGCATCATTCGCAATCTTCTGAAGCAGCTTGGTTTCGAACACATCGACGATGCCAGCGATGGTTCGATGGCGCTGGAAAAGATGCGCACCAAGAAGTACGGCCTGGTGATTTCCGACTGGAACATGGAGCCGATGACGGGCTACGACCTGCTCAAGGAAGTCCGTGCCGATCCCAACCTGTCGCAGACCCCCTTCATCATGATCACGGCAGAATCCAAGACCGAGAACGTGATCGCCGCCAAGAAGGCCGGCGTGAACAACTACATCGTCAAGCCGTTCAACGCGGCGACGCTGAAGACCAAGATCGAAGCCGTGTTCCCCGACACCGTGCCGGCGTAACCGGCGAGCTTCCTGCGTCAGAGCTTTTGAGTTTCGCAATGCCCGGCCTCGTGCCGGGCATTTTGCGTTTCGGCTCTCCACCGTCATTCCCCGGCAAACCCATTGGTTTGCCGGGGAATGACGGTGTGGGGCGGCAAGACAACGCCAAACATTTTTTCCTATATCTGTTGACAGCATCCCCATATTGATTATTTTCCCCTCCGTCCTGCCCCACCGAGAGGGGCGATCGCGATCGTCACGATTGCGGGGCGGGATGCGGTGGACGCCGGAGATGCGGC